>JAOZVH010000034.1:0-11534 GCA_029938235.1 Bacteroidales bacterium | reverse complement strand
TTTTTTGAAAATTAAAATATTCTTAAAAGAACTTTTTTTTCGGTTTTTTAATCTTTTTTTTCCGAACAAAAGGATTTTTAGAAATTTGTTTAAATTGATAACGCACAACTAAATAAATTCCAACAGTCACACTCCTCATAAAATCTTCTGATTCAGATTCAAAACTATTTCCATTATAATCAACTCCTTGCCAATCAGTAAAACCTACATTTGTTCGAAAACCAATATTATAAACAATATTTTGATTTAATTGAAATTCTCCACCTATTCCCAAAACACCAGAAAAACCAAAATTACTAAAAGTGTCTTCAAAATTTTCCTTAGATAAACCATCTTCTTCAAACCAAACTCTTCTTTTAATATTAAATGCAGCTCCAATTTCCGTATAAGCATGTCTAACTCTAAACCTGACAAGAAGCGGAATAACCATATTTTTTAAAACAATTTTATTTTCAGGATATGGATATTGCAAACGTAAAGAATATCTTTGATTACATTCACTTAATAAAAATTCTGTTTGCAAAGCAAAATTTCTTGTCCATTGAAAACCAAACAATAAACCAAATTCGCTTGCAAAAGTTGGTAAATAATCTATGGTATTATTTACCGTTGTTTTATTTGTCAATAACCAAGAAGTCATCAAACTTCCGCGAACTCCCAAATAAAAATTAGAATAATATTTTTGTGAAAAAGAATAAAAATTTATTATTAATAATAATGCAAAAGTAAAAAAAAATTTTTTCATAATATATATTTTTAAATTTTATTTTCCGCTTCCTTTGAAAATTATCATCACAGTATAAATCATAATTTTAAAATCAGTATAAATAGACATATTTTCTATATAAATTATATCATATTTTAAACGCTCAACCATCTCTTTAACATTTTCTGCATAACCATATTTTACCTGTCCCCAGGAAGTTATTCCGGGTTTAACTTTTTGCAAATGATAGTAATGCGGAGCAATTTTTGCAATTTTTTCTATAAAAAATTGTCTTTCCGGACGTGGACCAACGAGAGACATATCACCAATTAAAACATTATAAAATTGCGGCGTTTCATCTAAACGTAATTTTCTCATAAAAAGTCCAAATTTTGTAATTCTACTGTCTTTATCCTTAGATAAAGCTGGACCATGTTTTTCGGCATCAATAAACATAGAGCGAAATTTCCAAATAAAAAATGGTTTTCCATATTTACCTATTCTTTCTTGACCATAAAAAATTGGACCCTTAGAAGATAATTTTACACTTATCATTAAAAAAATATACAAAGGAATTAACAAAATTAATGCAATAATAGAAAAAATAATATCTATAATTTTCTTAAAATTTTCTTGAAAAGCAGACATTAAATCATAAGAAATTTCTATTAATGGCGTAGAGAAAAAAGTTGTCATATTTGCTGTTCCGGTTAAAATATCATACATACTTGGAATAACTTTTATGATTAAATCATTTTTGTAAAGTTTATTTAAAATATCGCTGATATTTTTATGCTCGGAATTTTCTATGGCAATAATTATTTCTTCTATTTTATATTCTTCAATAATATTTTGCAAATTGCAAATACATCCGAGATGGCTTAAATTTTCTTTTGCAAAGAAATTATTATTTTCCTTAATATTAACAAAACCAATAAATTTATTTCCGGAAGATTGCTCTTGATTTTTAAATTCATTATAAATTTTAAATGCTTTTTTCCCACTTCCAATCAATAAAGTATTGAATCCTATTTTTCTATTTCTAAGATTTTTAATGGTGTGATTTGTTATCAAAAAACGAGGAATATAAGTCAAAATAAAATGAAATAAAAATAATGCAAAAAAAGAATAATAATAATCTTTATAAGATACAATTGTATCATCGAGAATTAATACGAAGAAAATTATTATTACACCTGTCATAGAAATGCTGATGGTTTGCCAAAGTTCTTGCAATCTGGATTTTCTATAAATTCTTTTATAATAACCATTTAAATAATATAAAATTAACCAAAAAAATGGAATTGCAATTAAAAAATAAAAATAATTCTTTTTAAATTCTATGGGAATTTCATAGCCAAATTTTGCTGATTCTATGTATATTTTTCTAAAAGCAAAAAATAAAATCCAAGCAACCAAAGAAGAAATTATATCAAAAATTAAATATTTAAAAATTTGACGATTTTTATTCATTATTTTTTTTTAAAAATGTAATAATTTAAAATTATCCCAATAAAATTTTGCCTCTATAATTTCATCTTCTTCGCCTTTTGCATATCCAAAAAATAAATTATAAGTTTTTATTTCGGTATAGCTTTCGAAAGTTTGAGTTAAATTTATATAAATTTTATTCCAATTTTCCTTTTTATTAAGATAAATAACTGGAATTGTTTTTATAGACGTTTCGGTTTCATAAATTAAACCAATTACAAATTCTGTATTATTTTTATAATTCATCTCTAAATAAGTTTCCGAGTAATTTGTTGGTTTCTCGAACTTATTTATAGTTTTGAATTGAAATAATGAATCTTCAATTTTAATTCCCGTAAAGCCAGAATATTGTCCCTCGAAAACTGAGGAATCTATTTTTTCCATTAGAGAGGAGTTTGAATTTACAGTGTCTAAACTTATTCCCGCAGATTCAAAATCTTCTATCCAATCAAAAATTGTTTCTTCTTTATAAGAAATTTTCGGTGATATTTTTGTTATTTTATTTGCTTCCAGAACTTTTTCTATTTCATAAGCTTCATAAAAGGGGTAAATTGTACGACTGGCAGAAATTCCATTTTTTTTAATTCCAGCCTTTATAATAATTTTTTGTTCTCCTGTTTCCATAACTGGAAATTCTGCTGGCAATTCAAAAACACCTATAAAATTCCCATTAACACTAACCCAAGCATCTGTAATATTTTCTGAGGCAGTACCTTGATAATGAGAAGTTTGTAATTCTATCTTTTCAATATTTATATATGAAGGTATTTTTTCTTTTTCATCTATTTCGCAAGAATATAAAAGAAATATATAAAACAAAATATAAAAATTTTTTTTTTCAAAAAAACGCATTTTTTTTTAATTTTTTTAATTTTTTTTAAAACGATTTTATTTTTTTTATATTTTTAAAAAAAAAATAAAATAATAATTTTTTTTTAAAAAAATTATTACTTTTGTAAAAATTCACAATTTTATATTTTTTTATGAAGACTTTTAAAAATTACTTTTTTGTTTTTGTGATTGCAATGTCATTTTCATCTCTTGCAATTTCACAAAACCGTATGATTTTGTTCGAAGAAGGAACGAATGCTTCTTGCGGACCTTGTGCTTCTCAAAATCCTACTTTTAATGCTTTATTAGATGCAAATACTGATAATGTTATTTCTATAAAATATCAGTGGTATTTCCCCGGAGCTGATCCTATGCATGACCATAATCCAGATGAGCCAAATGCAAGATTGGAATATTATGGAATAAATGGTGTTCCTACTGCTGTTTTAGATGGCACAAAACACCCTTTTCCTTCAGCTTATGAAGGTTGTGCTGGTTGTTATACACAATCTCACATAGATGAACAACTTGCTGTTTCTTCTCCGCTAAATATAGAATTATCTCACGAAATTGACGGTAATACTATAACAGCAACTATGGATATAGAAGCTATTGAAGATGCTGCAGGTAGTCTTGTTGCTCACATTGTAGTTATTGAAAAAGCAATATTTTTTGACTCGCCTCCGGGAACAAACGGAGAAACAGAATTTTACAATGTAATGAAAAAAATGTTACCGTCAAGCAGTGGAACAAGTTTAGAAGATTTTACATCTGGTGGTACTGTTAGCATTACAGAATCTTGGGATATGGCAAATGTTTATAATGTAGCTCAACTTGCAGTTGTTGCTTTTGTACAAAATAATGATACTAAAGAAGTTTTACAAGCATCTTATTCTTCTCCTATTGCTCCGGATTTTTTGAATACATCAACTAAATCTATTTTATATCCTACTGAAGATTTTTGTGGAAATACTATTTCGCCAGTTGTAAAAATAGAAAATAATGGTATGGATTTAACAAGTCTTGATATCTCTTATTCTGTAAATGGTGGTGAAATAACTACTTTAAATTGGACAGGAGAATTAGCGTTTCTTGGTGCTATGGAAGTTGAATTACCAGAATCTGACTTTCTTGTAAGCGATGATGGAAATTATACTGTAGAAGTATTTACTTCGTCTCCAAACGGTGGTGAAGATTCAAATTCTGATGATGATATAGTAAGTTTGTCTTTCTTAGCACCGTCAACAGAATTTAATATTATTTCTTTAGAAATACAAGCAGATTTATATACTCAAAGTTCTGGAACACATTATTATTCTGAAGAAATTTCTTGGGGATTATTTAAAAATGACGAAGAAATTCCATTATATAGTGGTGGAAGTTTTTTTGGAACTGCTTATCCTGAAAATTCATCAGAATTAATTACAGAAGTTTTTAATTTAGAGCCGAATAATTGTTATAGGTTTGAAATTTTAGATGCTTACGGTGATGGAATAGCTGGTAGCAGTGCACAAGAAGGAGGTTATTATTCTCTTATAGATGGAGATGGAAATATTTTAAAAACTGGTGGAGATTACGGTGAAGGAGAAATGTATAACTTTAAAGTTAATGACCCAGTGAGTATAGATGATATTTCAGAAAATAATAATTCTGTAGAGATTTATCCTAATCCTGTTAAAGATAATTTGAACATTAAAAATGCTGAAAACAGCAAAATTAAAATTTATAATGTTCTTGGAGAAGAAATTTTAGAAATAAAAAGTGCTTCTGATAATGAAAAAATCAACTTAGAAAAATACAAAAAAGGAACTTATTTTGTAAAAATTTTCAATAAAAAAGAAGTTATCGTTAAAAAAATTGTTTTAAACAATTAAAAATTTTTTTCTACATCAAACATTGGAGGTTAAAAAAAAAACCTCCAATGTTAAAAAATTTTTTTTCAAAAAACGCCCAAAATTTTAATATTTTTTAATTTCAATTAAAAAAAATTTTTTTCATAATTCGTCCAAAATTTTAAATATTTTAATTTCAAAATAAAAAAAAATATTTTTTTCAAAAAACGCCCAAAATTTTAAATATTTTAATTTCAATTAAAAAATTTTTTTTTCAAAAATCGCCCAAAATTTTAACATTTAAAAAAAACAACATTTCGACATCAATATTTTAAAAAACAACATTGGAGATTTTTTTTTAACACCAATGTTTCGACATCAATATTTTAAAAAAAACCTCCAATGTTAAAAAAATTTTTTTCAAAAAACGTCCAAAATTTTAATATTTTAAAAAAACCTCCAATGTTAAAAAATATTTTTTTCAAAAAACGTCCAAAATTTCAATATTTTAAAAAAACCTCCAATGTTAAAAAAAAAATTTTTTCAAAAAACGTCCAAAATTTTAACATTTTAAAAAAACAAGATTGGAGTTTTTTTTAAAACACCAATGTTTCGACATCATTTTTTAATTTCAATTAAAAAAAATTTTTTCATAATTTGTCTAAAATTTTAATATTTAAATTAATAATGTGCGAGTGAAAAAAAATATATAAAATTTTATATATTTTTATATAAAAAAATTATATTTGCATTAATTTTATTATTTTTTTTTTATCGTGTAAGTTAATTTCTATGTCTGGAAAAGTAGGTATTAATAACTCTAACCCAATTGCTCCATTACAAATAGGAAGTGATTTTGTTTTTTTTAATAATTCACAAGAATATTTAATTGGAAGAAATATAAAAGAGGACAATGGTAACTGGACTAAAAAAAGTTCAGGAAGTGCTGCAAGTCTTAGTTTTACAAATACTGGAGATCTTAGATTAAATGCTTATACATCTAATGCAAATATCAATAATCCTAGCGTGGCTATTACTTTGAATGCAAATGACGAAACTGTTTATATTGGACAGGAAAATGATGCCGATAAGACGACTAATTTAACTGTAGATGGTTTAATTAAATCAAGAAAGTTTATTGTAACGACAACTTCATTATGGTCTGATTTTGTTTTTGCTGATGATTATAAACTAAGATCTTTGAAAGAAGTTGAAGCATTTATCAAGAAAAACAATCACCTTCCTGATGTTCCTTCTGAGAAAGAAGTAATGAGTAATGGTATAGATGTGGCAAATATGGACGCTATTTTACTTCAAAAAATAGAAGAAATAACACTTTACTTGATAGAAATCAAGAAAGAAAACGAAGAGCTTAAAAAAGGAAATCAGGAGCTTAAAAAAGAAATTGAAAATTTAAAGAAATAGGAGGTTAAATAATGAAAAAAGATATTTTAATTTCATATTTTTTAAAAAATTTGAACAAAAAAATACTAAAGAAAATTAATTTTTCTTTAGTGTTAATATTGATGTGTATAAGTTTAAATGCACAAAAAAGAGATTATTATGCTAATTCTATATTAAAAGAAAAATCATCTCCTGAATTAGAATTATTAGATAGTATCTATAATAATGCTCCTTATATTTTAAAAGGAACTGTAATTGATTACACTTGGAAAGGATTTTTAAAAGATGGAGATAAATATTATTGTAGCTATCTAATTCAAATAGATGAAGTTTATAGAGGACATAAGACTTTGAAAGAAGGAACCATAGAATTAATAATTGAAATAAAAGAAAAAGCAAGAAATCCGCTATACTTTTCTAGTATTGGTCATTCATATATATGGGCTTGTAAAAAGAGTGATATACAAAAAAAATATTACTCACCCTCTACTAACTCAACTAACCTTTCTCTCTTTTGTCGTAAAGAAGCTTTATGGGAACAAGCTAGTTTGAAAGTTGCTAGTATTTGTGAAAATAAAGTAGATATTAATAAAGAACCAGTATTTGATTATGGGTTTTTAGGATTTGATATTGCTTTTAAAACAAAGAATGAATTAGATGATATTTTTTTTAATAAGAGATATAATCTAAAACCTTCGAAACCTTTAGCTAATCCTAAATTAGAAAAAAAAAAGAAAAAAAAAGCCTTAAAAAGAAAAAAAATTAGAAAAAAAAATAAAAAGAGGTTAAAAGCCTGGAAAGCAGAACAAAAACGCTTACAAAAGATTGCTAAAGCTAATATGTCTAAACTAAAATCAAAATCTATCAATACAGAATATGATATTGAATTTGGTTTTGATAATATAGAAACTACTGAAGATGAAAATGGAAGTTATTTAGAATTTGATATTACAGCAAAAACAAATACTTCATCATCTTATTTAAGAATGGCATTATTAAAAATAAGATACGAGTCAGATATCAATGATTACCCATTTAAAAAATTCATAACAGAAGATGACCCTACTGATTTTTATTTAATTCGCAGTAATGATTTTCCTGAAGATTCTTATAATATGTTAAATGCTACTAATAATGATACTGATGGTAGTGACGAAAATACATTTTCTATAATGTTACTACGTGATAACGTTGACAATCCTAATAGTGACGCTCCTTTAACAGAGATTACATTTTTTCCAAAATCATTAATGCGTGTTAAAATGAAATTCAATGACATCTCTGTAGCAAAATCTATTTTGAATGAAACCACTAATATTGAAATCTCTACTGAAGATGAAGATTACATAATGTTTGGTTCTTTAACAGAAGAGTTTGATATTAGTCAGACGATATTATATGATCAAACTATCTTTCCTACTCCGAATCCATACCCTATGCCTCTTGCAGTTGCAGCTCCTCCTCCAACTATAACAGGTTATGAAATAGAAGATGCTAATGGTGTTTCTTTAGGAGCAACAACAACTATGGTAGGTGTAGGACATACATTAGTTATAAAAGGTACAAATTTTGGAACTAAGACTCCAAACAGTACAGTACTTCTTGAATTAGCTGATGCTACAGAAATAGGAGATAATACATATCCAAGTATTGGAGTAACTGGAGGGAAACCTCTCTTTAAATGTAGAAATTATGATATATTAAGCTGGACAAATACTGAAATAAAAGTACCCTTACATTACGAGTATGTGGAACCTGATGAGTATCACGTACAGAGAGAACATAAAGTATATGCTCGTACAGGATATTTTGGTATTTCAAAGACAGGTCTAATCAATAGCTCTGATGTCGTTTTAAGTAGTTCAATGATAAATATAAAATATGCTTTAGCTGGTAAAACTTTTTTATTTATTGGAACAACTATAGGAACAACTACAAATGTTCTTATTCCAAAACATAATTGTATAAATGGTTTTATATTTAGAATTGATCAAGATATAGCAGGTAATACTAATCTATTAAAAACAGTCAAAATAGGCTTAAAGCACTGGTCAGATTATTTAGGTATAACTTTAAAGTTGGAAATGAATACGTTAAATCAACCTGTTATTAATGATGTCAATCAAATTATAGAGGATGGTATCAACACTATATGTATAGGCTCTACTAGTAGTATAGCAGAAGCAAATAAGATTCTTACAAATGCGGGTAATGATCATTATTATTTTAAGGAAGCAGATATAGTAATGTCATCATCAGTTACTTGGGAAGATTATTTAGGTGTAACATCTGGTATTGAATATGATTTTTATGAAGCTTTTATGCATGAATTAGGACATGTTATCGGTTTAGGACATTCTAATAATTTAGGAGATTTAATGAAAGCAAACATACAAATGGGACACAATTATTTTCCTTTATTTAATGCTGCATCTGTAGCTCCAAATGCTAAAGCTGGTGGAAATAAAGTTGTTACTCTAAGTGAAAATGTATCTTCTAACTATTGGTCACTATCTAGTGAGGATTTGCTAGTTTTAAATTGTCCTGAAACTTCCTGTACTTGTGATGGGAGACCTTCTACTCCTTACATTTATGGTGATAATATGTCAGCGATTTCAATTAATTTAAATTGGTCAACGGTTAATAATGCAACAGATTATATTATTGAATGCTCTACAGAAGGTACTAATGAAGGTTTCTCACCTATTCAAACATTACAGCATCCTACTGCAAGTTATATCTATATAGGAACAAGTCCAAATACAGATTACTATTTTAGAATGAGAGCCTTGAATAATCCTCCCAATTCTCGCTATTCTGATTACTCACCTATATTTAGTATACGTACACCAAGCCCTAATGGTATTCTCTATCCTAGCTCTCCTTCAGAGCTTAATACAGATAAAAAGCAAGTTGAGCTTCCTTCTGGGGGATATGACGACTGTATAGAAATAACTTGGGTAGATAACTCTGATGATGAAACAGGATTTATTATTCAGCGTTCTACATCAGCTACTACTAATTTTACAACTATTGCTACTGTAGATGCAAATGAAACAATATATACAGACTGCGATATAGAATTGAATACCGAATATTTTTACAAAATTTTTGCTCTTAATGATGCTGGTATGTCTGCTTCTTCTGAGGTTATAAGTGAAACTTTTGCAGGAGATGATTGTATTTCAGATTTATATTTATGTGGTAATTTTCAGAACTACATAGTTGGTAATCCATCTATAGCCGAACGTGCTTATTCTTGTACAGATGAAACACAAGCTAAAATACCTGCTAATGGAGGTTTTCATATCATAGCAGATGATTTTATTGAATTGAATCCTGGTTTTGAAGTATCTGAAGGTGGTGAATTTATAGCAGAAGTAATAGATGGTATATGTGAAACAAATTTTGATAATATGCAGTTTATGAATGGTGGAACAAGTGATATAGAGGACTTAGATAATAGTCCTATTCAAGTTTATCCTAATCCAAATAATGGTATTTTCACCATACATTTCAATGGAAATAATACGCAAGGTGTCATAGTTTATGACATGATGAGTAAAGTTGTTTTAAGCATTGAAAATCCTAAGAATCAAGAAAACATAGACTTATCTAATTATGCAAATGGTATGTATGTTGTGAAAGTTATCAAAGATAAAGATGTTGAAACTTTCCAGATTATTAAAGAATAACTTATTTTAAAATTTATATAAAAAAACTCAAATCCTTAAAGATTTGAGTTTTTTTATTTAAATTTTTTTTTATTAAAAATAAATTTTTTTTCAAAAATCGCCCAAAATTTTAATGTTTTAAAAAATACAACATTGGAGGTTTTTTTTTAACCTCAAATGTTTCGACATCAAAAATCGTCCAAAATTTCAATATTTAAAAAAAACAAATTGGAGGTTTTTTTTTAACACCAATGTTTCGACATCAAACATTGGTGTTAAAAAAAACCTCCAATGTTAAAAAATTTTTTTTTCATAATTCGTCCAAAATTTTAATATTTTTTAATTTCGATTAAAAAAAATTTTTTTTTCAAAAAACGCCCAAAATTTCAATATTTTTTAATTTCAATTAAAAAAAATTTTTTCATAATTCGTCCAAAATTTTAATATTTTTAATTTCGAAATAAAAAAAATTTTTTTCAAAAAACGCCCAAAATTTTAATATTTTTTAATTTCAAAATTAAAAAAAACATTTTATAATTTGCCAAAAATTTTAATAATTTAAATTAATAATGTGCGGTGAAAACACCGCACAAGCGCAGAGACAAATTGGAGGTTTTTTTTAAACCAATGTTTCGACATCAGAAAAATAAAATTTTATTTTTTTATATAAAAAAAAATTATATTTGCATTAATTTTATTATTATTTTTTTGATACAAAAATGAAAAAAATCAAATATTTTATCGTGATATGTGCAGTTGCACTATTGGGATTTACTGCTAATACAGATTATGATTCATCGTCCACGCTTGATTTCGTTGCGTCGTCCTATAAAGTATTGATTTTTAATGTTTTAATGACGATTTGGAATAAAAATTTTTGAAAAATATTTTGAAAAAAACACAAATTTTTCACAATTTTTTTATGAAAAAAAATTCTCCTCCACAAAAAGGTTCGATAGCCAGATTTTTTTTTAAATTAAAGAATTCCTTACGATTGGGAGATATTTTCACCACAATTAATAAATTTATGATAAATAATATTTTAGAGTTTCCATTTTTTATATTTAAAATTTTCATTATTTTCTATTTTCATAGAATTTTCATTTTGTTTTAAAACAAATAAACCTTTTTTTGAAGCATAATTAAATGTTCCTTGATCCATTTTCATGGATGCAAAGCACAATTAAAATTTTATTTTTAAAACCATTTCTAAAATCTTTTGGAGCTTGTTTTTGTATTTTTTAATACGTTTTAAATGTTTGTCTATTCCATCAATGTTAGTGTCGTCTTTAATCCACAGCAATGACATATTTATCATTTGTTACAAGCACATCTATTTCATAAAAAATTTTACCATCTTTTTTCTCCACAACATTTGAATAGCTTCTTTCCATTTTAATTCCTTTTTCATTAAATAAAGGAATTAAATTTGGTATAACCATACCTTCTACAAATTCCGACCACCTATCTGTTAATGATCCAATTTTTTTACCTACATTTTTCAATTTTTTATTTATAGATGACATTTGCTCATTAAATTCTTTCCTGCTTTCTTGTAAAGAAGAAGAAAATTCTTTCCTGCTTTCTTGTAAAGAA
>JAOZVH010000208.1 GCA_029938235.1 Bacteroidales bacterium | reverse complement strand
AGAAATTATTTTGACTCCAAAATTAAATGAACTTTATAAGTTATTAGAATAAAAAGTTTTTATAATTTAATTTATTTAAAAAAATTTTTTTCAAAAATCGTCCAAAATTTTAACATTTTTTTAAATAAATTAAAAAATGAAACAATAAAGATAAATAAAAAAATTCTTACATATTTAAATTTTTATTTTTTAATATCTAAAATTAAAGAATATAGAAACTAAAAGACCATTTATCCAAATCTATTTTTTGAGTTAAAAAATCTTTTTTATATTTTTCTAAAATACTTTTTCTTGCTGTTTTTAATTCATCACGATTAAGACCAAATAATTCTATAGTCCACTTTGCACGTTGCCATTCTTTATTTCTTTTCAAAGGAATTAATATCCCTGTATCAAAATCAATTCTAAACCAATCTTTAAAATGATAATCTATTTTGCTACGAATTCCATTTTGGTCGGGTTTTAAAGGTCTGATATTTTTTCCATTTTCAAGTTCCTTTTCAAATTTATTACCCTTGTATTTCATACTATTACAAGTAGGACAAGACCAAAATAAATTTATCCAAACATCTTTTAAATTAGGGAATTTACTTTGTGGTCTAAAATGTTCAATTTGTGGTATTTTCTCAGTATGAGTATTTTTATGTCTTTCACAATATGCACATTTATAATTCGTCATTTCACCTAATTCCTGAAGCAAAATATTAGAACTATATCTAATTCTGCAAGAACTCCCCTTTTGAAATAAGGCTTTTACAGGTTTATGTCTATTGATTTTTTTCATAATTCAATATTTTGACCTGTAATATATTTTATTTGAGCAATTTCTGTTGCAACTAATGCTTTTAATTCTTCACTTTGATTTTCTGCTGTTAGTTCACGAACTAATTTTATAAAATCTTCATTAATATTGATTTCTTCATCGTATATTTTTGCACATTCTGCTTTGAATTTCTTTAATTTTTCTTCAATTTCCAAAGAAAAAAATTGGTCTTTGCCGTCAAAAAATAAATTATAAATTGTTTCTATACTTAAGCCTTTTTTGATAATTTGACCTTTTGCCACAATTTCATTATTTTCTTTTGTTAAAATATTTACAAAAGAACCTTCGGCAGATTGCAAAGAAAAAATATTATGCGTTGTCAAAATAAACTGAATATTCGGAAAATCTTGTTTTAGTTTTGGTAAAAATTTGCGTTGCCAAGATGGATGCAAATGTCTATCAAATTCATCTATTAAAATCGTGCCTTTGACATTCGTAAATAATTTTTTTGAAATTTCTGGTTCTTTTGTTTCAAAAATATTTTTGCGTGAAGCAATAATTTTAACAATAATATCCGTAATTAATAAAACATGGTCTCTATAACCTTCACTTAAATTTTCAATTTGCAATTTATTTTTATCGAAATCCTCAAAGTAAAAATGAGGTGTTTCTCCCGTTAATTGTAATTTTCCATTTTCATCTACCAAAGCCAAATATTCATTAATGGTATTTTTAATTAAATCCATAATTTCATGAATTTTTGGTAATTGTTTTTTAGTTGCTTTTGCTCCAGTTGGCAAATCTTGTAACAAAATAATTGGGTCAAAAAAACGTTCTGTGTGGTCTGTAAAAATGGAGTGTGTAGAATAAAAATCTGCATCTCCATTAACTAAATCACGTTCTATATCGCTATGGTTTAAAAATTTACTCGTATTAAAACTAACACCATAACTCAATAAAATTTGTTTCGGTAATTCAAAATATTTATTTTCTTGTATTTCTTCTTGAAAAAAATACCTAATACGTTCCGTTTCATTTCCCCAAAATAATGAAATACGAGCATCGTCTTGATTAAATCGTATATATTTTTTCCAAAAAGCAGGTTTTTCTTCAGGTCTTGTCATTAATGGCAACAAAGCCCAAGTTATCGCTTGTAAAATACTTGTTTTTCCCAAACCATTATGAGCCAATAAAATATTTATATCTTTAGATAATTCTAAATTAATTTTTCTTAAAATTTTAAAACTTTCAAGACGTATTTTTGTTAAAAAGTTTTCACCTTTCCATTTTTCTTTTTCAAACTTTATATTTTCTTCTCCAATATATTCTAATAAATCTCTAACAGGAATTCTTCTTTTTTTATGGTGTATTAAATATGTATTTTTTTTCTCTTTTTTTAATTTAATTAAATAATTATAATCTATTTTCAAACCTTTGAAATTGAAAAACATAGATTCAATATATATAGTGGAATGACTTTTTAGCCAATTTTCAAATTTGGTTTTTATCTCTTGAAATATTATTTTTCTAATTCTTTCTTCTCCAAATATATAAACTTCAAAATATTCTATAAATTCATCTTTATGAGAAGTAAAATATTGAAAATATCCAAAATTATCTTTTTTTTGAAAAAATATAAGTGAATAATTATGTTTATAATGAATTATTGAATTATTTTTAAAAATGCTATCTTGTTCATCCAAAAATATTGTTTCTACCAAATTTTTGCCAATACCTTTTAATCTTCTGTATATAAAATAAAAACAATCTTTTTTTATTTCTTCATTTAAATAAATGTTTGTTAATTCATCTATTTTTAAAGTTTCATTAAAAACCTCTCTTGTAAACTCAAAATCAATAAATAGTTTATTTGTTATTTTTGCTTTTTCTAATTTTTCTAAAATTTCTTTACCTATCATTTTATTTTTTATAAATTAAAAAAAAAATTTTTTTCAAAAATAGTGAAAATTTTAATATTTTTTATTTTTTTAAATGGCAATTTTTTATAATTTAATTTATTAAAAATAATTTTTTTTCAAAAAATGCCAAAATTTTAATATCTTTTAATTTTAAATTAAAAAAATTTTTTCCAAAAAACGGCAAAATTTTAATGTTTTTTTATAATTAAAAAAATTTTTTCAAAAATTGTCCAAAATTTTAATGTTTTTAATAAAAATTTTTTTTTCAAAATTTATCAAAAATTTTTATTAAAAATAAATATAAATTTGCAAAAAAAATAAAAATTATGTCAAAAAAAGAAATCAACGAATATTATAGAAATCTTGAAAAAGCTAAACGTTTTGGTGGAACGAAAAATGAAATTTCAATAAAAAGAGCTTTTATTAATTTGCTGGGAAAATATTTTAAAAATAAAAATTTGTATCCGGTTGACGAATTATCTTTGAAAAATTCCAACAAAAGACCAGACGGAACTATAAGAGACGTAAACCAAATGGACTGGGGACACTGGGAAAATAAAGATGAAAAAGACGACCTTGAAAAGGAAATTGAAAAAAAATTTAAAATTGGTTATCCGAAATTTAATATAATTTTTGAAAATACCATCGACATTATTTTGTATCAAAATGGAAAAAAAGTAATGTTTGGAAAAATGAAAAATGCTAATTTTCTTGATAAAATTCTTACACAATTTGTAAATTTTGTCATTCCGGAAGTTCATGAATTTCAAAATGCAATTAAAAATTTTAAAAATTACATTCCAGAAATCCTTTTGATTTTGCGAGATATGATAAAAAATCAAGCATTAAAAAATCAAAAATTTTTAAATTGCATGAATGGTTTTTTGAAAATTTGTAAAGAAAATATAAATCCAGAAATTTCAATTATGGAAGTTAGAGAAATGTTGATCCAACATATTCTTACACATGAAATTTTTACCACAATTTTTAATGATGCTGATTTTCATAGAGAAAATAATATTGCAAAAGAATTGCAAAAAGTTGTTGACACATTTTTTATTAAAGAAATTCGAAGAAATACACTTTCAAGAATAGACAGTTATTATAAAGTAATAAAAAGAAAAGCAAGCAACATTAATAACAATTATGAAAAGCAAAAATTTTTAAAAATAATTTACGAAAATTTTTATAGGGCATATAATCCAAAATCTGCTGATAAGTTGGGAATAATTTATACGCCAAACGAGATTGTAAAATTTATGGTGGAAAGTACAGATATTTTATTGGACCAGCATTTTGAAAAAAATATTCATGATAAAAATGTTGAAATTTTAGATCCAGCCACCGGAACCGGAACTTTCATAAGCGAAATTATTGATTATATTCCATCACATTATTTTGAATATAAATATAAAAATGAAATTCATTGCAATGAAATTTCCATTTTACCATATTATATTGCAAATTTGAATATTGAATTTTCCTATCAAGAAAAGATGGGAAATTTTGTAAATTATGAAAATATTTCTTGGATGGACACTCTGGACAATATAGATTTTTTCTATGAAAATAAACAATTGGACTTTTTCGAAGAAAATCTTTTACGCATAAAAAATCAAAATAAAAAGAAAATTTCTGTGATAATTGGCAATCCTCCGTACAACGCAAATCAGCAAAATGAAAATGATAATAATCAAAATAAAAGATATAAAAGAATTGACGAACGAATAAAAGAAACTTATGTAAAAAAAAGCACCGCACAAAAAACAAAAGTTTATGATATGTATTCTCGTTTTTATCGCTGGGCATCGGACAGAATTCATGACGATGGAATAATTGCATTTGTTACAAATCGCAGTTTTATTGATAAAAAAACTTTCGACGGTTTTAGAAAATCTTTAAAAGAAGAATTTAATTATATTTATATTGTTGATTTACATGGAGATATAAGAGCAAACCCAAAAATGTCTAAATCAAATGTTTTTAATATTTTAACCGGAGTTGCCATTTTATTTCTTATAAAAAAGAAAAATACAAATAAAAATGTTATAAAATATTTTTCTCTAAAATTGAAAAATAAATATGAAAAATTTGAATTTTTAAATTCAAATAAAATTTTAAATATTCCTTTCGAAAGAATAGTTCCGGATAAGAATGGAAATTGGATAAATATTATAGAAAATGATTTCGAAAAACACATTCCAATTTGCAATAAAAAAACCAAATTATCAAAAAATAAAAATGATGAAAATGCAATTTTTAAATTATATTCTAACGGTGTTGTAACAGCACGAGATGAATGGGTTTATGATTTTGATAAAAAAAATCTTAAAAAGAAAATTAAATTTTTTATTAAAGAATATAAATCAGAAATAAATAGATGGCATAAATCTGATAAAAAAGAAAAATTTGATAATTTTTTACATAAAAGAAATTTAATTAAATGGAGTTCAACATTAAAAATTTATTTAAAATCAAAAAAAAGAACAAAATTTGATAAGAATTTAATAATAAAAAGTTTATATCGTCCTTTTATAAACAAATATTTTTATTCTGAAAAATTATTTAGTGATAGATTAACGAGAAATCATTATAACTTTTTTGGGAAAAATTTAATTTCAGAAAATAAAGTAATTGCTTTTAGATGTGTTTCTGCTGAACATCTTGTAGTTTTAACAACATCAAAAATTTCAGATTTAGCTTATTTAAAAACTGGAAATGGAGGAACATTTTTTTTACCATTTTATAGCTATGATGAGAATGAAAATAGAACAGAAAATATTACAAATTTTGCATTGGAAAAATTTAAGAATTTTTATAAAAATAATGCCATAAATAAAGAAAAAATTTTTTCTTATGTTTATGCAGTTTTGCATAATCCAGTATATCGCAAAAAATATGAAATTAATTTAAAACGAGATTTTCCTCGTATTCCATTTTATAATAATTTTGAAAAATGGGTGAAATTTGGCGAAGAACTTATGAATTTACATTTAAATTTTGAAGATGTAAAAGCGTATAATTTAGAAATTGAAAATAAAAATTTGCAAAATTTTCCTAATGTAAAATTGCGTTTTAATAAAAATAAAGATGAAATTTTCATCGACGAAAATACGAAATTAAAAAATATTCCAGAAATTGCTTTGGAATACAAATTGGGAAATCGCTCTGCTTTGGAATGGCTTTTGGATTCTTACAAAGAAAAAAAAACAAAAGATAAAACCATTTTAAAATATTTTAATAATTATAAATTTTCGGATTATAAGAATGAATTAATTGAATTATTGAAAAAAATTTGTACAATTTCTGTCGAAACTATGAAAATTATTAATAAAATGAAAAATTTATAAAAAAAATTTTTTTCATAATTCGTCCAAAATTTTAATATTTTTTAATTTCAA
>JAOZVH010000207.1:504-6154 GCA_029938235.1 Bacteroidales bacterium | reverse complement strand
TTTTATTTTAGTATTTTCCATAAAATTTATTTTTTTCAAAGATAAAAAAAAAAAAATAAAAAAAAAACTTTTTTTAAAAAAAAAAGTTTCTTTGGAAAAAAATCATAAAAAACCTAAAACTTTAGGTTTGTACAGGTTGAAAAAATTTTCTAAAAAAAATGAAAAAATGAAAACGAAAAAAATAAATTTTTATTTATTATCAATATTATTATTAATAATAATATCTTTGATATCCATTGAAGATCATTACGATTTTATGCATGAACATTTATATGAAATAAACTCAGAATTTTATTTAAAATCAACAAAATCAAATTGTTGTTCAGCGATATATGAAATTTTAAATAAAAAAGATAAGGAAATTATTATTTCTAATATAGAAAATATATATGAATTTTCTAAAGGCTTTCTTATAGAATATGATTCTAAATCAAATAAAAAATATCTTATTTTATTTTTGGGAACTTCTAATTATAAAAATTATGATAATTTAGAATTATTCTTAAATGATTTTAAAATAAAAAATATAGAATGGATAACTCCAAAGCAATTTATTAAATCTAAAGTTTATCCTATTAATTTAATTATTCAACTATTAAGAATGACAATAATTTTAATAATTTTTTTTATTATAAAAAAGTATTTTAATCTCAAACTGGTAGTAAATTAAATATTTTATTATTTTTAATTATTTTTTTTCAAAAAAATGCCAATTTTTTAATGATTTTTTAAAATTAAAAATAAAAAAATATTTTTTCAAAAATCGTCCAAAATTTTAACATTTTTAAATTTGAAAATTTAAGAAAATTTTTTTCAAAAATCGTCCAAAATTTTAAGATTTTTTAATTTGAAAATTTAAAAAAAATTTTTTTCAAAAATCGTCCAAAAATTTCAATATTTTTTATTTTGAAATTTAAAAAAAATTTTTTTCAAAAAACGTCCAAAATTTCAACATTTTTTAATTTCAAAATAAAAAATTTTTCCAAAAAACGGCAAATTTTTAACATTTTTTTCAAAAATAATTTTCCAAAAAACGTTAAATTTTTAATATTTTTTTATTTGATTTTAATTTACAAAACATTAAAATTTTAGACGATTTTTGAAAAAATTTAATTTATTTTGAAATTAAAAAATGTTAAAAATTTGTGCCGTTTTTTGAAAAAAATTTTTTTTTATTTTGAAATTAAAAAATGTTGAAATTTGTGCCGTTTTTTGAAAAAATTTTTTTTTATTTTGAAATTAAAAAATGTTGAAATTTATGGCGATTTTTGAAATTTTTTTTTTATTTAAAACCACATAACTTTAACTGTAATATTAAAAGATAAATTATGAAAACAAATTTCTCATTAAAAAGAATAACTCTTGATACAAATCCGGAAGATTGTAATTTTAATTGTATTATGTGCGAAGAACATTCTATCTATAGTAATTTTAAAGAAAATTTGTTTGAAAGTCAAGGAATTAAAAGACGTTTAATGCCTAAAATTTGGATTTCAAAAATATTTAAAGAAGCAAAAAAACTTGGTATTGAAGAAATTATACCATCAACAATGGGCGAACCACTTTTGTATAAACATATAGATTTATTTTTTGAAAATGCAAAAAAGTATAATATAAAATTAAATTTAACTACAAACGGAAGTTTCCCTGTAAAAAAAGTTGAAGAATGGGCAAAATTAATTATTCCTGTTACAAGCGACATAAAAATATCTTGGAACGGTTCAAAAAAGGAAACTTATGAAAAAATAATGCAAAAAAGTAGTTTCTATAAAAATCTCGATAATTTAAAAAAAATTATAAAATATAGAGATGAATATTTTGAAAGAACAAAATATTATTGTCGAATAACTTTGCAATTAACTTTTTTGCAGAATAATATGCATGAGTTAAGCGATATTATTAAAATGGCATATAGATTGGGAGTTGACCGAATTAAAGGTCATCATCTTTGGACACATTTTAAAGAAATTAAAAAATTATCTTTTAAAATTTCTGAAAAAAGTGTAAAAAAATGGAACGAAATTGTTGTCAAAGCAATTGAAATACAGGAAAATTATAGGAGAGCAAATGGAGAAAAAATTATTTTAGAAAATATATCTCCATTAAAATTCCAAGAGAAAAAAGAAATTCCAGAATTTTATAAATGTCCTTTTTTGGAAAAAGAATTATGGATTTCTGCTAAGGGTAAAATTTCGCCCTGTTGCGCCCCAGATAATTTAAGAAATAGTTTAGGTGATTTTGGAAATTATCCGGAGACTTCAATTTCAGAAGTTTTAAAAAGTGATATTTATTTAGATCTTTTGGAAAATTATAAATCAAAAAAATTATGTAAAACTTGCATTATGCGAAAAAAATAAGATATGATAAAAAATTTTAGAGATATTTCTAAATACAATTCAAGAATAAAAAAGGGAATTATTTTTCGTAGTTCGGCTTTGTGTTTGTATAAAGAAAAAAATTTTTTGAAAAATATGCTCAAAAAATATCAAATAAATACAATTATTGATCTAAGAGCAGATAGAGAAATAAAAGAATTTTTTTATGAGGAAGAAGAAAAAAATAATTATGAAATTATTAATGCAGCATTTGACCCATGGAAACAAAGCATAGAATTTCAAAATACTTATAATTATGGAAATAATTCAGAAATTGCATATCGTTTTTTTTCCATTGAATGTAAAAAAAGCATAAAAAAAGTTGTTGAAATAATTTTAAATTCTAAAAATGCAGTAAATATCCATTGCCATGCAGGAAAAGACAGAGCAGGAATTGTAATTTCAATATTTCATTTATTGTCCGGAGCAAATGAAAAAGAGATATTTCGTGATTACTTGGCAAGTGAAATGGATACAAAAAAAGAATATTTGAAAATTTTTCTTGATATTGTTAAAGAAAGTTATGGAATAGAAAAATATCTTAGAACTTGTCTTCTTACAAAAAAACAAATTGAAAATTTAAAAATTAAATTATGTCGATAAAATCCGAATTAAAAAGTACTTTCACAAGTTATTGGAAATATATGGCATTAAGAAGTGCTTGCATTTTAAATATTTTCGATGAGATTCAAAATGGAAATAATAGCATTGAAAAATTAATGTTGAAAATTAATGCAAGTAAAATTCCATTAGAAACACTGTTGAGTTTTTTAATAGAAAATAAAACTATTATTGAAAATAATAAAAAATTTTTTTTATTAGAAAAGGGCAAATTTTTAACAAAAAATCATCCGGAAACATTAAAAGAATCTTGCATTCTTTGGGGAGGAGAACATTTAAATGCTTGGCAAAATTTAACTTTTACTATACAAAAAAATAAACCGGCATTTGAAAATATTTTCAAGAATTCTTTTTTTGATTTTATTAAAAATGATAATGAAAAACTTTATAATTATCAATATGCTATGGCAGAATATGCAAGAGATGATTATAAAAATATTACTGATATTATAGATTTTTCAAAATTTGATAAAATTGCAGATATTGGCGGAAGCAAAGGAGTTCTAATAAAAAATATTGCAAAAAAATTTCCGAAGAAAAATTGCATACTGTTAGATTTGCCTGAGGTAACGAATTTAATAAAAAAAAAGCCAAATAATTTAAAAATAATTTCTAAAAGTTTTTTTGAAGATTTTAATTTTAAAGTAGATGCAATTATTTTAAGTAGAGTTTTGCACGATTGGAATGACGAAAAAGCAGAAATTATTATACAAAACTGCATAAAAGCTTTAAATTATGACGGCAGAATATTTATTATTGAAATTATGAACGATGAAATAAAAGCAAATTTATTATCAATAAATATGATGTTAATGACAGAAAGTTACGAAAGAACTTTCGAAGAATATAATTTGCTTTTGGAAAAATTTAATTTTAAAATTAAATTAAATTTAAAATTAAATAAATTACAAACAATATTAATTTATAAAAAAAATGAAATATAAAGATATAAAAATTTCAAAATGCGAAACACATTTTCTTTATAAAGGGAAAAAACTTTTTGATAAAAATTTTAAAAAAGTTTTAAAATTTCATTCTGAGTGGCTTGCTGCGGTTTGTGATGAAAATGGATGGTATCATATAAATTTACTTGGAAAAGCGATTTATAGAAAAAGGTATAAAAAAGTTTTTGGTTATTATTTTGAAAAGGCTGCTGTTGTGGAAAATAATAATAATTTTCATATTAATACAGAAGGAAAAAGAATTTACAAAAAGAATTTTTCATTTTGTGGAAATTACCAAGAAAATATTTGTGTTGTTAGGGATTTTGAAAATAAATATTTTCACATTGATAAATATGGGAATGAAATTTATAAGGAAAAATATCTTTATGCTGGTGATTTTAAAGATGATTTTGCGGTTGTAAAAATGGAAAATAAAATGTGTAAACATATTGATAAAAAAGGAAATGATTTAAATGGAAAATTGTTTTTAGATATAGGAGTTTTTCATAAATCTTTCGCCATTGCAAAAGACGAAAAAGGATGGGGACACATAAATAAAAATGGAGAGTTTTTATATGATGAAAGATATTTAATGATTGAACCATTTTATAATGGGTTTTCTATGCTTGAAAATTTTTCAAATGAAAAACAAATTATAGATGAAAAAGGAAATAAAATAATTGAATTATAAATTATAAAAAATGTTTTTTAATAAAAAATGTATTTTTATAAAAAATTATAAATTTCTTAATAGAGAAAAATGTCTGTTTACAAAAATGTAAAAAGAATTACAACACATGTTTTGCAAGGAATGAAATTGAAAGGCGAAAAAATTGCTATGCTTACAGCATATGATTATTCCACAGCAAAAATAATAGATTCAACAAAAATCGATGTTATTCTTGTTGGCGATTCGGCTTCTAATGTGATGGCTGGACATAGTTCCACTTTGCCGATTACTTTAGACGAAATGATTTTATATGCGAGTTCGGTTGTTAGAGCAGTTGAACGTGCTTTGGTTATAGTTGATATGCCTTTTGGAACTTATCAAGGAAATTCGATAAAAGCTCTTGATGCAGCAATCAGAATAATGAAAGAAACCGGAGCTTCTGCAGTTAAATTAGAAGGTGGACTGGAAATAAAAGATTCGGTCAAGAGAATTTTATCGGCAGGAATTCCTGTTATGGGACATTTGGGTTTAACGCCGCAATCAATTCATAAATTTGGAACTTATGCTCTGAGAGCAAAAAATGATGATGAAGCAAAAAAATTAATAGAAGACGCATATATTTTAGAAGAAACAGGTTGTTTTGGAATTATTTTGGAAAAAATTCCAGCAAAACTTGCAGAGCAAGTTTCTAAAAATTTAAAAATTCCAACCATAGGAATAGGTGCAGGTGCAGGAACAGATGGACAAGTTTTGGTGATTAACGATATGCTGGGGATTACTCAGGAATTTTCTCCACGTTTTTTGAGACGTTATCACAATTTAACTGCAGAAATAACCGGAGCAGTTAAAAATTATATTAAAGATGTTAAAACTTTGGATTTTCCAAACGAAAAAGAACAATATTAAAATTTTGGACGAATTTAAAAAAATTTTTTTTTTTTAAATTATAAAATTCATAAAAAATTGCCGATTTCTTGAAAAAAAATTTTTTTTTAAATTATAAAATTCATAAAAAATTGCCGATTTCTTGAAAAAAAATT
>JAOZVH010000207.1:0-404 GCA_029938235.1 Bacteroidales bacterium | reverse complement strand
TTTTTTTAAATTATAAAATTCATAAAAAATTGCCGATTTTCTTGAAAAAAAAATTTTATAAAATTATAAAATTCATAAAAATTGCCGATTTCTTGAAAAAAAATTTCCACAATACAAACAAAATTTATAAAATTATATTTGGGTTTTTTTGAAAAAATCGACATTATAATCATTTTAAAAATATTTGATTATATTTTAACCATTTTTCCACATTTTTATTTACAAAATGATAAAAACCCCGTAGCATTGGATACTTGTTTCTACCAGCCATGCCATTATATTATTTATTTATGCAAATATTTATCATTTTATTTTAAACCATTGCTAGAATTTATAAAGATTTTTTTTCGTATCCGCTCAATTTAGTATGGTAAAATGGGATTTTTCTTATGATGTATTTGGAT
>JAOZVH010000206.1 GCA_029938235.1 Bacteroidales bacterium | reverse complement strand
TTAAAATTTCGGCGTTTTTTGGAAAAAATTTTTTTAATAAAATGTTAAAATTTCGGCGTTTTTTGGAAAAAATTTTTTTTAATAAAATATTAAAATTTCAGTATTTTTTGGAAAAAATTTTTTTTAAATAAAATGTTAAAATTTCGGCGTTTTTTGGTAAAAATTTTTTTTTGAAATAAAATATTAAAAAATTGGCATTTTTTTGAAAAAAAATTTTTACAGAATTTTGAAAAAAAAAATTAATTTAAAATTTTACCAAAATATTAGAATTTTTGAAAAAAACATAAATGTAGCACAAAAAAAGCACTATAAGACCACAGACAAGCAAACAAATGTCATACATTTAATTATTTATTTGCTTATCTCATAATTAATAAAAATGAAAATTACTCATATATGTAAAATAAATTATTTTACATATTACATATTATTTGTAATTTTCATTTTTAGTAATTATTTTTAAACCAAATTTCAGCATCTTGAACATTATCAAATATTTTAATTTCAAACAAATTTGAAATACTTTCTTTCGCTTCATCAATTATTTGTTCGCCTGCCAATTGAGCTACTATTTCTTCGGAATAAATTTGTGCATATTTTTTTAATCCTATTTCTATCCATATTGGAATTAATACACTTATAATCCATTCTTGACGTTTTGGTGGATACAAATATTTCATTTTTCTGCTATCGTCCAAAAAATATTTTGGCTTGTATTTCAAACTTAGTTCAATTAGCTCGTATATAAATTTTGTGTGCTCCTTTTCCGTCATATATTCAGTTTCAGGTTGAAACACATTTGTAAGCACTTCTTTATCATCTGAAAGATTACAAATTAAATACTTTGTTTTGTAGATTTCTTTTGACATAATTTAATGGAATTATTTATAAAAAATAAAAAAGTTTCAAAATCATTATCTGTTTTATAATTTTTTGATAAGTTTATTTCAAAACCGTTATTATATTGTTTGTAATTTTTTTTTTGTAAATTATCTATTTTAAATATAGAAATTAATTGTTTTGATTATGCCGATACTTCTTCTGATAATGCTGAATTTTCATTTGTTATCTCAGTTAATTGTTGAACTGAAATATTAATATATTCAACTTCGCTTTGCTTTTCTTTTTCTGATGAAGCAATATAATTTACAAGTTCGGCATTTTTTATTATCTCAGGAATTGCTTTTTCAATTGTTTTTCCTGCAATATTTAATATTGTTTGTCCATTTACTGACAGTCTATTTATTTTATTATCATAAGTATTTTTTGTTTTATCAACAAGTTTTCTGATTTCTTGTGATAAAACTACAAAATTTTTTCCATCTGCACTTAAACATGCTGATTCTATTCTGCTGCATTTTTTTGACAAAATATCTATTTTACTTGCGATTATATAATGTTTTTTCATCCATCACTGATATTAAATTTATTGTATTTATCAACATTTTTTTAATTTTTTTAATTTTTTTTAGATTTGTTATACATAAAAAATTAAATTCATTTTCTGAAAAAATCATATTTTCATTTTTTCTATTGTTGATTTTGCGTTTTAACACAATCATTCTATTGCTTTGCATAGATTTAATTTTAATATATTTATTTTGCCTTCTAATTCATACAGCTTTTTATAAAAAAAAATTATGTTAATAATTTTGCAAAAAAAAAATGACATTTTTCCAAAATTTTTTTAACTTTTTTTTTAAAATCATAATTTTTATAAAACTATAAAAGAAATCATAAAATAATTTTTTTTTTGAAAAAAAAAAATATTTTTAATTTAAAAAAATTGGCGTTTTTTTGAAAAATTTTTTTTATGATTTCTATTTTAATTCCAGTTTATAATTTTGATGTTAGAAAACTTGTTTATGAAATAAACAAACAAGCTAAAAATAAAAAAATTGATTTTGAAATTATTTTAATAGATGATAAATCAAAAAAAATATTTTTAGAAAAAAATAGAGAATTAAGAAATTTAAAAAGTGTAATTTATTTAGAATTACAAAAAAATATAGGTCGTTCGAAGATTAGAAATTTACTTGCAGAAAAATCTAAATTTGAATATTTAATTTTTATGGATTGTGATTCTGAAATTGAAAATGATCATTTCATAAAAAATTATTTGAAGTTTTGCAAAAATGAAATTCTAATTTATGGAGGCAGAACTTATAAAAATAAAGCCCCAAAAAATAAAAAAAAATATTTTAGATGGTTTTATGGAATAAAAAGAGAAGTTATTTCATCTGAAATAAGGAAACAAAATCCTAATAAATCATTTATGACGAATAATTTTTTAATTCATAAAAACATTTTTAATAAAATTAAATTTGATGAAAAAATTAAAACTTACGGACACGAAGACACAATTTTTGGTTTCGAATTGAAAAAACAAAATATTAAAATTATTCATATTGACAATCCCCTAATTCATATTGGTCTGGAAGATAATGAAATTTTTTTAGAAAAAACAAAAGAAGCAATTGAAAATTTAAAATATATTTCTAATAAATTTTCTAATGAAAACGAATTATTTAATGATATAAAAATTTTAAAATATTACAAAATAATTAAAAAATAAAAAATAAATTTTTTTATTATTTTAATATTTTTAATTTTTAAAAATTTGATAATCAAAAACTTAAAAAGTCAAAAACCAAATTTAAAATTATTCGACTTTTATAAAATGTATTTCATATTAAAATGAAATTTATGGCAGAATAACTCTTTCCATTTCTTTTGTAAAAAAGAATTTTAATTTACTTAAATTAATTTTTTTTTGAATTAGTTCTAAAATATCAAATTCGGTATCATTATTTTTTTCTGTGTCGAGAATTTTTTTATCTAATTTAATTAGATTTTTTTCAATTTTTTTCAACTTATAATTTATCAAAACATCATTAATTTTTTTTTTCAAAATCATTTCTTCCGTTTGAACCATAGTATTTCTTTTTTTCCAAAAATCACTTAAAAAATATTTTTTTTCTAAAAGTTTTGCAGAAACTTTACAAACTTCTGGATTTTTATGCTCTATAAAATATTCTTCTTTTATGATTTTATCTTTACTAACCAAAGAAATAATTTTCTCAAAAATTAATTTATAAATTGGAGTTTCTAATTCTAAATTATCCTCTAAAATTTCGCTTAAAATATATTCTGTAACACTTAAATCTATATTTTCTTCTTCTTCTAAAATTGTAATTTTTGAATTACCGTAATTTAATATCAAACGTATAATTTCCTTTTCTTGATTTTCAAAAAAGAAATTTTCTTTTAAAATTTTGGGCTTTTTTTTAAAAAAATTTTTTTTCTCTTTTTTGGGCTTTTTTTTAAAAAAATTATCTTCACCTTGAATTTCTGCAACTTTTTGAAATAAAACTTCTTCTCTAATTTCCAAAATTTTACTACATTCCTGAACATAAACTGAACGCAAAATGCCATCTGGAATAATTGCAATTGAATTTACAATATTTGTAATTAAATTTGCCTTTTCAATTGGGTCATTTTTTTCAATTTTATTTAAAAACATTTTAGTTTTAAAATGTATAAAATCCTCTTCTTTTTCTTTTAAAAATTCTATAAATTTATTTTTTCCAATTTTTTTTGAATAACTATCTGGGTCCTCTCCATCAGGAAAAAGAACAATTTTAACGTTCAATCCTTCTTTTAAAATTAAATCTATTCCACGTAAAGATGCGCCTATTCCTGCTTCATCGCCGTCATAAAGTATGCAAACATTTTTTGTAAAACGCTTAATAATTCTTATTTGTTCTGTAGTTAATGAAGTTCCAGAACTTGACACAACATTTTTAATTCCATTTTGAAAAAGCGATAAAACATCAGTGTAACCTTCTACCAAATAACATTTATTTTTTTTTACAACAGTATTTTTCGCAAAATACATTCCATAAAGCTCTCTACTTTTTTGATAAATTTCTGTTTCTGGGGAATTAATATATTTTGCAATTTTATTATTCTTATTTAAATTTCTAGCACCAAAAGCAATAATTTTTCCCGAAACATTATGAATTGGAAAAATTAAACGTCCATAAAATCTATCAAATTCATAATTTTTTATAGTTAAACCAGCCTTAATTAACATCTCTAAATTGTAGGATTTTTTTAAAGCTTTTTTTGTAAAAGCATTTTTTACATTTGGAGAAAAACCTATACAAAATTTTTCTATAATTTCATTATTAAAACCACGTTTTTTTAAATAATTAAGAACTTTTGTTTTTCCATCTAAATTTTCATTTAATTGTTTTTTAAAATATTTGCTCGCAAAAGATAAAATAATAAATAAACTTTCTTTTTCTTTTAATTTTTTTATCTCTTCTGTATTTAATTTTTTTTCTATAATTTCAATATTATATTTTTTTCCTAAATATTTTATGCTTTCTATAAAATCAAAACCTTGATGTTTTTTTAAAAAAGAAATTACATTTCCTGCTTCGCCGCAACCAAAACACTTAAACATTTGTTTACTTGGAGAAACAGAAAAAGATGGCGTTTTTTCGTTATGAAAAGGGCAAAGTCCTAAATAATTTATTCCTCGTTTTCGCAAACTAACAAATTCGCTAATAACATCTACGATATTTGAAATATCTAAAATTTTTGAAACTGTATTTTCTGCAATCATATTTTTTATAAAATAAATTATTTTTTTATTTTTTGTAAATTTACAAAAAAAATGAAATAAAACAAATTAATAAAAATTATATATTAGCATCTGCAAGGAATTATGAAGATTTAATATATTTCTTTGTAATGTGGAATTTTTTTGAAATTTTCAAATAAAAAAACATTAAAAATTTATCATTTTTTTGAAAAAAATTTTTTTTGAAATTTTCAAATGAAGAATATTAAAATTTTGTTTTTTTTTGAAAAAAAATTTTTCTTCAATAAAAAAAATAATAAAATTCATTTATATATGAAAAAAATAAAAAAATTGCTTTTCAAGAAAAAAAAATATTATAAAGAATTATTTATAGATTGTCATTTTTATAACGAAATCGAAATTGGCAATTTTCGTGAAAATTACACAAGTAATTTTTATGAAATACATTTAATAAAAAAAGGAAAAATTAATTTATTCATTGATAAAGATATAAAAATATCTTTAGAAAATAATAATATGGTATTTTTAATACCAGAAAAAGTAAGACATTGGCAAACAATAGGTGAAATTACTGGACGAATAATAGTTTTTAAAAATGATTTTATTGAAAATTTTTTTAGTGATTTTATTTTTTTACAAAAATTAAATTTATTTCAAAATAATAAAAAAGAATATATTTTAAAATTAAAAGAAAATGAAGCTAATTATTATAATTCATTTTTTAATGAGATTGAAAAAGAAATTATCTCATTAAGAAATGACAGTTTACATTTAATTTGTTCGTCATTATATTATTTTCTCGTAAAGTTAAATAGACATTTTTCAGAAAAATATTTTATAAAAAAAGATAGTTTTGAAATTTCAAATCCGTTAGTCGTTGAATTCTTGAAACTTATCGAAACAGAAAAAAAACATAGCGTAAAAGAATACATAGAAAAATTAAATGTAAGTAGAACTCATTTGAATAATATTCTAAAAAAACAGTTTAATTGTTCTGCATCATATTTAATAAAAAAAAAACTTTTACAAAAAATTAAAAATAAACTTCTTTTTTCTAAAAAGAATATATCTGAAATTGCTTTTGAAATGGATTTTTCTGAGAGTTCAAATTTTATTCGTTTTTTTAAGAAGCAAACTGGAAAAACACCAAATGAATTTATAAAGCATTTTTCAAAATGATAATTATTTGTATTTTTTGATAATTTTTTTACAAAAGATTGTTCTAATTTTGCTTTTTTTAATATCATTTTTTCACAAAAAATAAAATTATAATTTATGAAAAATTTGCTCAAATTTGGATTTCTATTTTTTATGTCATTATCATTGTTAATGACAACATCTTGCAAAGATGACGACGAGACAACTCCTGTCAGTAGTAAAGTAGATTTTGGAGATGCTCCATCTGCTTCAATCATAACAGTTGGAACAGTTGAAGTAATTACAGAAGATAAAGTAAGATATCATGTAATAAATACAGTAACAGCAACGACAGTTACTATTATAGAAAGTAAAACAGGTGTGGTAATGATGGACGTAGGATTTTCTACTCCTCCACCTATAAGTAGTCATTCTAAAGTTTTTCCGTATTAAATATGCCTAAAAAATTTATGA
>JAOZVH010000033.1 GCA_029938235.1 Bacteroidales bacterium | reverse complement strand
GATTAATTTTTAATTCTCTTAGGAGCGGTTAAATGTGTATCTTCTAAGTTAAATCCAAGGTTTTTAATCTTTAAAACACATTTAATCTCCATATTTTGATAGATTTGTTTGTATTTTTATATTTTTCAAGTTAATGTTAAAAAATAATATCATTTCTAATTTACAAGATGAAAGATAACAAATTTGTTCCGTAATGATAAATTTTTGGGGTATTTTTTGAAATAATTAATTGATAATTATCTATTAAACGACAAACTTTTAATTTTTATTTAGATTGTAAAAATAATGAATTTTTTTTTGAAAAAAACGACGAAATTTTAATGATTTTTAAGATTTCAAAAAAAATTTTTTGAAAAAAACGACAAAATTTTAATGATTTTTAAGATTTGAAAAAAAAAATTTTTTTTCAAAAACGACAAAATTTCAATATTTTATTAAAAAAAATTTTTTTTTTCAAAAATCGCCAAAATTTTCATATTTTATTAAAAAAAATTTTTCAAAAATTGCCCAAAATTTTAATAATTTTTAGATTATTAAAATTTTGAAAAAAACGGTATTTTTTGGAAATTTCAATTATAAATTAAAGTTCCAATTTTTTCATAATTTATAATTTTTTTTAGATTTCCTTTTTTATTCATATCAAAAACAATGACATTTAAATTATTTTCTTTTGCCATCGTAAAAGCAGTTAAATCCATAATTTTCAAACCCATATTATAAGTTTCTTCGAAGGAGATTTTTTCGAATTTTTTTGCAAATTTATTTTTTTCTGGATCTTCAGAATAAACTCCATCTACACGAGTGCCTTTTAATAAAATATCTGCTTTCATTTCTATTCCTCTTAAAACTGAAGCCGAATCTGTTGTAAAAAAAGGATTTCCTGTTCCTCCGGAAAAAATTACAATTTCATTATTTTCAAAAGCATCTTCAACTTTTTTTTGATTAACTTTTTCGCCTATGGTGGACATTTCGAAAGATGTAAATAAACGAGTTTTTTGCTGCATACTTTCGAAAGCAGATTGTAAAGCTATGGAATTAATTACAGTTGCAAGCATACCCATATAATCTCCTTTAACTCTATCAAAACCTTTATCAATGCCAGAAAGTCCTCTAAAAATATTTCCTCCGCCAATTACTATTCCTACTTTCACACCGAGATTTGCAATTTCTTTTATTTGCTGGGAATATTCTATTAAACGCTCTTCGTCTATTCCATAAGAATTTTTTCCCATTAAAGATTCGCCGCTTAATTTTAATAAAATTCTTTTATATTTTACCATAATTTTTATTTTTTATCCGCCAGAAAAAATTGGCAAAAATGCAATTTCATCTCCATTTTTGAAATTTACATTTTCTAAAATAATTTCTTCATTGACAGCTATTTTAAAGTTTATATTTTCAAAACCTTCATATTTTTCAAAAAAAAACTTTTTCAATTGGTTTATATTTTTTACATTTTCTAATGTAAATTCATCTTTTGAAAAAAATTTTTTCAATTCTCCAAAAATAAGTATTTTAACTTTCATAAAATTTTAATTTTATTAATGCAAAGATAGAATAGTTTATAATATCATAATAATTCGCATCTACTCCTTCAGAAATAATTGTTTTTCCTCCTTGATTTTCTATTTGTTTAGTGCGATGTATTTTCATCAAAATAAAATCTGTATAAGATGTTATACGCATTTTTCTCCATGCTTCGTTGTAATCGTGATTTTTTTTACACATTAAATTTTTCGCATATTCAAGATATTTATCATAAAGTTCTAAAACTTTTTTTCTAGATAAATTCAAATTTTCTGAAAAACCCAATTCAATCTGAATTAAAGCGATGGCAGAATAATTTACCATTGCAATATATTCATCGAAAATACTCTCATTTATCTTTTGAACCTTTTTTATTTCAAAACTTCTAATTCTTTCTGCTTTGATAAAAATTTGGTCTGTTAAAGAAGTTGGACGTAAAACTCGCCACGAAGTACCATAATCATGAGATTTTTTTTCAAAAATATCTCTACAAATTTCAATAATTTTTTCAAATTCCTTTGATGATTTCATAAAATTTCATTAAAAAAAAATCAAATTTAAATTTTTTTTCAAAAAAACGCAATTTTTTTTAATTTCAAAATAAAAAAACATTAAATTTTGGACGAATTTTTGGAAAAATTTTTTTTAATTTCAAAATAAAAAAACATTAAATTTTAGACGATTTTTTGGAGAAATTTTTTTAATTTCAAAATAAAAAAACATTAAATTTTGGACGAATTTTGAAAAAAATTTTTTTAATTTCAAAATAAAAAAAACATTAAATTTTGGACGATTTTTGAAAGAAAATTTTTTTAATTTCAAAATAAAAAAAACATTAAATTTTGGATGATTTTTGAAAAAAAATTTTTTTTTAATTTCAAAATAAAAAATCATAAAATTTTGAACGAATTTTGAAAAAATTTTTTTTAATTTCAAAATTCATAAAAAATTGGCATTTTTTGAAAAAATTTTTTTTATTGTACAAATAGAAAAATTTTAAAAGAACAGTATTTATTTATTTCACTTTCTAAAATAATTTTCCATTTGTGAGCATTGCAAATAGTTTTAACGTAATAAAGTCCTAAACCAAAACCTTTCACATTATGAATATTTCCTGTTGGAACTCTAAAAAATTTACCGAAAATTTTTTTTTGAAATTCATTTGAAATTCCTATGCCATTATCTTTAATTTCCAAAATCAAATTTTTAGAGGTTTTTTTTGTGGAGATTGAAATTTCTAAATTATTATTAAAATTATATTTTATAGAATTGTCTAATAAATTATAAATTATGTTTGTAAAATGTAACTTATCAGCAAAAAATTTAAATTTTTTTTCTTCTAAATCTATAAAAAATTTTAAATTTTTATGATTACAATTGTTAGATCTTTTTTCTACTATATTTTTTATAATATTATGTAAATCAATTTCTTCTATATTCAATTCTATATTTTGTTTTTCAATTTTTGTAATTTGCAAAACTTTTTCCACTTGATTATTTAACCTTTTATTTTCCTGTTTAATAATACTTACATAATTAAATAAACGCTGTGGATTTTTCAAAATTTTTTCGTCAGAAATTACATCTGCAGAAATATTTATTGTAGAAATTGGAGTTTTAAATTCGTGTGTCATATTATTTATAAATTCTTTTTGCAGCTGAGAAAGTCGCTTTTGCTTAAAAATAATAAATAAAGAATAAGAAAAAAATGTCAAAGCAAGCAAAAGTATTCCGGAAAAAATACTCCAAATGAACATATTTTCAGCAAGATAATTTTTCTTTTTTGGAAAAAAAATCCCAAAATAATATAAAAATTTATCACACTTTTGGAAATTAAAAATTTGTATTTTCTCTATATTTTTATTATTAGAAAGCGAAACGTAATTCCCATAAATCATTGTATCTTTTGTACATTCATAAATTGCATATTCAAAATCTGTATAAACATTAAATTTATTAAATTGTATTTTCAAATAATATTCTAAAATATATGCATCTATTAAATCACCAATATTTACAACATAATAATTCGAAGATAATTTTTTAACTGGGTTTTTATTTGGCAAATTATGACCGTTGTAAACAATCAAGTTTTCAGCAACATTTTTTAATGCGTCTTGGATATTTTTATCAAATTGCTGTTCTGTTGTTGTCCAAAAATTTTGAAGCCAATAAATTTGGACAACAATAATTCCTATTATAGAAAAAGTTCCGAGAAAAGCAACTAAACGGATATTATTTATTTTCATAAAATAAATAATTATTTTATTTTTTTATCCTTTTCTTCAAGAAAATGAATAAAATCTTTTATTACATCATGACCAATTCTTTTCGCAATAATTTTTTTTTTTTCGTCTAAAAGATAAATAACTGGTGTACTGGAAATGTCATAAAGGTCTCTGTAATTAGAAAAATGATATAAATCATAAACATTTATCCAATCATAAAGGTCTTTTTTTTGTATAAAATTCAACCATTTTTCTCGTTTTTTTAGCGTTTTTTCTTCATTAACAGTATTATCATCATTTAATTCTGGATTCATAGTAGATAAAGAAAAAACCACCACATCTATATTTTCCTTTTTTAATTCTTTATATACCTCATTTATTTTTGGAACTTCTGTTCTGCAATGACTGCAATCTGTTGTCCAAAACAAAAGTATTGTATATTTTGCTTTTGTCTGCAATAAAGAAATTGGCTCACATTCGTGTCTTATGTAAGTTGGAAGATCACAATCATATTCAACAACTTTTAAATCAGGAGCGATATTTCCGATAAAATTTGGTTTCAAACGTAAGCATCTTTCTTTCATTTTTTTTAACATTTCATCATCTGCCCATGGTACTTGTCCAGATAAATAAAAAGTTTCATATAAATTTACTTTCATTTTATCTAAACCCATTTTATCAGATTTTTCGTAATGCGTCAGCACAACTGGAAGTACAAAACGAAAAACATTAGAATCTACTTGTGCTTTTTTTACAAGTTCATTAATATCTCTAATAATAAATTCCATAGAATCTATGCGCTGCTGAACAATTTTATCCATAAAATAAACTATTTTATTATAAAAAAATGGTGTTCTTAAAATTCCTACATCAGAAAAATTTATATTATCCCAGAAATGTTTTTTATATTCTATATATTGAAAAAAAGGATTTTTTTCCTTTTGCTCAGCAGTAACTTCTGGCATTTTTGGTGCAATAGTACCTTTCACAAATGTGTTTAAAAAAGTATTTTTATTTTCCTTCAAAATATTTTTTTGATAATCTTCTACCTCTTGATTAATTTTTCTCAAACTTTCTAGAATTTCTGTTGTGTCAGATTTAGTTTTTGCATCTTTATATTTTTTTCTTATTTCTTGACTTTCTTTTCTTTTAGAAAAGGAAAATTCACTATATTTATAAAAAATTTCATTCTGAGGAGAATTTTTTACACTCATATTTTCGATAGGTTTTTTCGCTTTGGTTTTCAAAGAAAAAATTTGATTTTCTGTAATTAAAAGATCTACAAAAGTTTTTTCGTTGTAAAGCCAATACAAACCTTTGAACAATTTTTCATCGCCTTTGAAAACTCCTTTTCCATTTTTATCAAGAACTATACTGTCTTTTACAAATTTTTGGTCTTTCATATAATAACCTAAAAGTAAAGTATCATTTTCAACACCTTCTATTTCTACATCTATTTTGTAGCCTTGTGAAAAAGAAATCAAAGGAAAAAGTAAAATAATTATGAAATATATATTTTTCATTTTTATATAAAAATTAAAATTATTAAATTTTTTTCAATTTTTTAACGTTTTTTTTTTATTTATATTTTATAAAAAAAATGCAATTTATGAAAAAAATTTTTTTTGAAAAAAAAATTTAAAAAATTAAAATTAAAATTATAATAATTTAATTATTATGTCGTTTTTATTCTAAATTTTTTTAAATTATATAAAATGTTAGAAATAGATGCAAATACTTTACGAAAACAAATTTTATACGAGCTTGATAAATCAAATATCAGAATATAGAAATTTTTTATAATTTCATAAAGAATATTAAAAAATCTTCAGTAATGGAAAAAAAACCTCATCATTTAGCAGAATTTGCAGGAATGTTTACTTATGATGAAGGACAAGAAATGATAGATTGTATTAATAGAGAATTTACATATAATAACAAATGAAAGCATTTCAATAATTATAAATAAAAAATTAAAAAAAAACAGCATTTTTGGGGGAATTTTTTTTTGTAAATTGTATTTTTTTTTAATTTTATAAAATCTAATTTTTCATTTTTAATTTTGTTTCTTCTGTAATATCAAAATAAATTAGAATAACTTTCTCTAACTTATCATTTTCGTCAAAAACAGGAGTATAAATATCTCTTACATATTTATCTAAATAATCAAAATAAAAATTTCTTTCGACAATTTCACCTTTTTTTAATTTGTTCCATAATTTCCCAAATTCTAAATCATTTAAATTAGAAATTTCTTGATGTTTTTTATTCAAAACATCTGATTTGTTTATTCTAAGGAATTTTTCCACAGCATTAGTTAGCGAAATAAATTTAGAGTTTTTATCAAATTCTACCATCATAATAGAATTGTCTATTACAGATAAAATATCTTGCATTTCTTTTGTTTTTTTTACAGACATTTCTTGTGATGTTTGTAATTCTTCTAAATTTTGTCTTAGTTCTTCTTCTTGCATAATAAGTTCTTCACTTTGTGTTTTTGTTTGTTTCAGAAGGATTTCTGTTCTTTGGTAAGATTTTACTCCAAAAACAGATGATGCTAAATCTTCCGATATTTTTTTCATAAATTCCATTTCCCATTTTTTAAATAATTTAAAAGAAGCAATTTCTATCACTCCAAAAACTTCTCCATTCAAAATCAGAGGTACAATAATTAAATTTTTTGGATTTTCATCACCAAGTCCAGAAGTAATTTTTAAATATGATTTGGGTAAATCTTTAATATAAATAATTTCTTTTTCATAAATACATCTTCCTACTAAACCTTCTTCTAAGCTCATTTTTTTCTTTTCACGTCTATCGCTTTTGTAGGCAACACAAGCGGTCATTTCAATAAATTTTTTTTTATTTATTTCATCATTAATTACAAAAAAACCCCCTTGATTTGCATCTAAATAATTTATTATAAAATACAAAATATTTTTCGAAAGCAAATTAAGATTTTTATATTTATTATGAGTAATTTTATTAATTCCATTTATTCCGTCATTTATCCATTTTTGTATTCTTTTTTCTTCATTATTTTTTTCTTCATATTTTTTTGCAATTTTTAATTTATCTCTCATACGCAAAAGTGCATTTCCAAAATCACCGTCTTTTGAAACGATATATTCTGTATCTAATTTTCCTTCTCCGATTTTATTTGCAAAATCAACAGATAATTTTAAACCATTTGACAATTCATTTAAAGCATTAATTGTTTCTCCAATTTCATCATTATATTTTATCTCTATTTTTTTATTAGAAAATTTCCCCTCAGAAAGTAATATGAAATTTTCTTTTAATTGAATTATCGGTTTCACTAATTTTCTTACAAAAATTATTGAAAAATAATAAATAATTATTATTAAAATAATCGTAATTATGGTAATAAAAATTCGCACTTTAAAAAAATATCCATAGGTTTTTTCTTCTTCTAATTCTACAATTATTTTCCAATTTAATTCTCCAATTTTTATATTTGAATAAGAAATAAAATCATTTTTTATAATTTTGTTTCTTTCTTCACTAGAAAGAAACTTTTTTAAGTTCTCATTTTCTATTTTTTGAATTAAAACATTTGATTTATATTTTTTAATATTATTAATAATTTTATTACTATAATTTGTTTTTTCAAGTTTTTCTAAATATAAGTCTTGGTCCTCAATATATTTATTATTTGCTCTAATTTTAAAATCTTCTCCTAAAATTGAAATTTCTATATCTTCAGAATTTTCATTTTTTGAAGAAATTAGTTGGTTTATTTTTTTCATAGAAATTTGAAAAACTATCATTCCAATTAATTCATTTTCATCAAAAACTGAACTTCCAATAAAAAAGCTTGGTTCCATAAATGAAAATTCATATCTCTTTAAATCGCTAATAAAAAAAGAATTTCTTTCTGGATTTGAATTTATCTTTTTACAAACCTCTCTGATATTTTTATTAAAAAAAATTGCCGATTTTAAAGACCTTGCAAAATCTGTTTCTTTATAAACATTGTAAATAATTCTTAAATCTTTTGCATCTATTAGAAAAATATCTCTACAATCAAATAATTCAAAAAAATTCTTAAATATTTTATCATATTTATTATTATAAATATCATATAATTGATTGATTTTACTTTTTTTATTTAAAATATAAGAATTTTGTAAAATTACTGTTGCACTGTCTTTCGGAAGAAAATCATAAATATTCTTATTTTTCTCTAATTTTTCGTTTAATCTGGGTAAAAAATTTGTTTTATAATAATAATGTAAATTTTTTTCTGCTTTTTTATATTCTTCATCATTTTCTAATTTTATATAAGAAATTGCTTTTTTAAAATCTTTTATTGCATTTATTGTATTTGAATACTCTGACAAATGGATTAATGAATTTTCAATATTTTCAAAATAACTTTCAATTAGCTCTTTTTTAGAATCTCTAATAACATTCAATCCTTGAAAATATCCTTTGTTTATCATTGTTATTCCATTATAATATCCCAAAAAAGCCATAAATAGGACAGGTGTAATGCTCATAAGAAATATTATTATTCTTATTTTTTTATTAATTCTAAATTCTTTCCAAGAAAAATTTTTTTTTAAAAAATTGCTCATTTGTTTAATTTTAAACAAAAATAATTTTTTTTAATGAAAAAAATAAAAAAAAAACGATGTAAATTTAAAAATTATGTTAAAAAAAAATTTCAATCTGTATAAGCCTAAAATGTTTCAAAAAGATGCCAATTTTTTTAGTTTTGTATATTGAAAAAATTTATTGGGATTTTTTTTTTTAACGCCTAAATTTTACGAACTTATAAAAAAAAATTTCAAAAAAACGTCAATTTTTTACGAATTTTATATTTTATAAAAAATTTTTTCAAAAAAACAGGTAATTTTTGGGTTTATACAGCTTGAATTTTTTTTAAAAACGTCAATTTTATAATGAAAAATATGTTTATATATTTTTTTTTAGAAAGCTTGAAATTTATTTTTATCAAATAAAAAAATTTTTGATTGTAAGTTAAGATTTTTTTATTTACATTTTTTACATAAAATTTCAATATTTGTATTAAAAAATTTTTAATTTTTTTTAAGCAACCTTTTTGTTATTTTGTGGTCTTTTTTATGAAATTTAATTTTAATGAAAATTTATCAAAATTTACTGAAACATGTTTTAAAAGAAGGAAAACTTAGAGATGATAGAACAAAAACCGGAACAATTAGTGTTTTTTCTTATCAAATGAGTTTTGATTTATCTGATACTTTTCCTTTGATAACTACAAAAAAAATTCACTTAAAATCAGTAATTTACGAATTACTTTGGTTTTTAAGCGGAAATACGAATGTTAAATATTTACAAGATAACGGTGTAAGAATTTGGAATGAATGGGCAGACGAAAATGGAGACTTGGGGAAAATTTATTCTCACCAGTGGCGTTCATGGACGAATTCTAAGAATGAAAAAATAGACCAAATTTCTAATGTAATAGAAAGTATAAAAAAAAATCCCTATTCCAGGAGGCATATAGTAAATGCATGGAATGTTGGAGATTTGGAAGAAATGGCTTTACCGCCTTGTCATATTTTATTTCAATTTTATGTTTCAGATGGTAAACTTTCTTGCCAGATGTATCAAAGAAGTGCAGATATTTTTCTTGGTTTACCTTTCAATATTGCATCTTATTCTTTAATGACAATGATGATTGCACAAGTTACAAATTTAAAATTAGGTAATCTTATCATTACTTTGGGAGATGCACATATTTACAAAAATCATATAGAGCAAGTGAAATTACAATTGAAAAGAATACCAAGAAGTTTACCAAGAATGAAATTAAATAAAAATATTAAAGATATTTTTGATTTTAAATATCAAGACTTTTTTTTGGAAAATTATAATCCATATAAAACAATAAAAGGAAAAATATCTGTTTAATTAAAAATTAAGAATTTTGGAAAAAATTTTTTTTAAATATATAAATTTTTTAAAATTATGAAAAATATAATTTTTACATATTTGATTTTCATTTTGTTTATTGCAAATATTTTTGCACAAAGTGAAAATGTTCCGCCGAATCGTACTTGCGGAACTGTAGAATATACGAAACAATTAATGCAAAAATATCCATATCTGCGTGAGAAAATGAAAAAACAAGAGCGAATAAGAGCAGAATGGATAAAAAATTATAATAAAGAAAGAAAAAACTGCAAAGACATGGAAGATGATATTTATGTTATTCCTGTTGTTGTTCACGTAATTTGGAAAACTGATGCACAAAATATTTCTGATGCACAAGTTCTTTCTCAAATACAAGTTTTAAATGAAGATTTTAGGAAGCTAAATGCTGATAATTCTGACCTTGCTTCAGAATTTCAAAATGTATCTGCAGATACAGAAATAGAATTTTGTCTTGCCACAAGAGATCCTGACGATGAACCATCAAACGGTATTACTAGGACAGAAACTAATGTTACAGAGTTTTCGGCAAATGATAACTTCATGAAATATACAAATCAAGGAGGTCATGATGCTTGGGACACAGATAAATATTTAAACTTATGGGTTTGTAAAATTGGTGGAGGTTTACTTGGATATGCACAACTTCCCGGAGGTCCAGCAGAAAGTGACGGTGTAGTTATTGGTACGACTAATTTTGGTTCCACAGGAAACCTTAATGCACCTTATGATCTTGGAAGAACTGCAACTCATGAAGTGGGACATTGGCTAAGTTTATTGCATGTTTGGGGAGATGATAATGGAGCTTGTACAGGTACAGATAATATTAACGATACTCCTAATCAAGGGAGTGAAAATTATGGTTGTCCTTCACATCCACAAACATCTTGCGGAAGCAATGATATGTTTCAAAATTATATGGATTATGTAGATGACGGTTGTATGGTAACTTTTACAGAAGGACAAAAAACAGCAATGAGAGCAGTTTTAAATAATGAAAGATCTGGTTTATTAAATTCGCTTGCTTGTCTTGGTACAGGAAGTGTCTTTGCTTTTTTTGGTTCAAATCCAGTTTCTATTGATGATGGTTCAGCAAATGGAGTGGTAAATATTTTAACAAATGAATTTGTAGAATTTATAGATACTTCAGTTTCTGACGATACTAATCCGATAGCAAGTTGGGAATGGACTTTCGAAGGAGGGGAACCAGTATTTTTTAGTGGACAATATCCGCCACCTATACAGTATAATTCTGTCGGTGAATTTGAAGTTGTATTGACAATTGTTGGAGAAGATGGAGAACAAGAAAGCACAAGAACAAAAACTGATTATATTCATGTTACTCATATTTCACCTACTGTTGATTTTACTTGCAATGGAGCAGAAATTTTCGTACATGATACAATTAATTTTTCTAATTTAACTTTGAGCACTTCAGCAAATATGAATTATGCTTGGGAATTTCCCGGAGGACAACCAGAAAACTCAACAGAAGAATACCCAACAGTTCTTTATGACTTGGCAGGAAATTATCCTGTAAAATTAACTGTTTCTGATGGTTATGTTACAATTGAAAAAGAAATAGAACTTTATATATTAGTAAAACCAAATCCTCCCAGAGCAAATTTTACGCATACTTCTGACGCGGCTGGTTTTGCTATAATTGGGCAAACAGTAGATTTTACTGATTTAACAACAGGAGGAGACAAAGTGCTTACAAGTTGGCAATGGCAATTTGAAAATGCTATTCCGCAGAGTTCAACAGAACAAAATCCAGAAGGAATTTTTTTCCCAGAACTTGGAAGACATAGTATTTCTTTAACTGTTAGAGATGAATTAGATTCTATTAATATTATTTTTGACACATTAGAAATTAAAAACGGACAATTTTTTGGTGAAATTCCATCTTATTATTGTGATACAATTTCAAATATTGAAAAAACAGAAAACTCCATTGCTTTGCACACAATAACTCCTTGGGGTTGGATTCCCGGTCATAATCAAAAAGAAGTTAATAAATATATAGATTCTTATATTAATGAATTAAAAGATTCTATTTTTATAAATGGTTTTGCTGTTCCGGTTTTTGAATCTAAACCTGCTACACCTTATTCTACTGTATTTTTCAATGTTTATGATAAAGATACGGTTTCTATTTATTCTCAGGAAGTTAGATTAACTTCTTTAACACCTAAGGTTTATAATATGGTTAATTTTGACGAAACAGTAATTGTTACAGATAATTATTTTCTTGGTTTCGAAATTTCTTATGAAAAAACAGATACTTTTGCAGTTTACATGGCAGAAAATAGAGGTAAGAATGGTAGGAATACTGTTTATACAAAAAGAAAATTTGATGATAAATGGCTAAATCTAACCGAAATGTTTGGTGGAAGTTTAATTTCAAATTCTGACACTTTGAAATATTTAACGTCGTCGCTTGGAATAGAGCCACTTGGTTGTGAAACGGGTATAAACGATATTAAAATTGCTAAAGGCGAAATTTTAGTTTATCCTAATCCATCACAAGATAAAGTAAATATTTTTATTAGTGATATATTCTTCAAAGATGTGAAAATAAAAATTTATGATTCCATTGGAAATTTAATAATTTCAAAAGATAAAAAAACATCTAATAATATTTATCAAATAGATTTTTCAAATCAAAGTTCAGGAATTTATTTTATAAATGTTCAGATTGACGATAAAAAATTTACAAAAAAAATATCCATTATAAAATAAAATTTTATAAAAAAATCATTATTATTTTTAATAATGATTTTTTTTAATTAAAATTCAATTTTTGAAAAGGATTTTTTTATTATTTCAATAAAATTATAAATTTTCAAAAATTGAATTTTTTTTTTGAAAAAAAAGCATTTTTTTTGAAAAATTTTAATTGAAAAAAAGATGAAAATATTTTTTATATTTATATTTTTTGCATTTGTAAATATTACACATTCCCAAAATAAAGTTTTGTCTAAATATATAGAACGATGGGATAATAAAAAAAAGAAAAGAGAAGGTAAAATGATCTCCGGAAAAGAACACGGAAAATGGACATACTGGAATAAAGAAGGATTAAAAGTTCAGGAAGCAAATTTTTATCTGGGGAAATTTAACGGTGCATTAATTTATTTTTATAAAAATGGAAGTAAATTAAGTGAAGTGAATATTTCAAATGATACAATGAATGGAAAATTTACATCTTGGTATGAAAATGAAAAAATAAAAGAAAAAGGTTTTTTTAAAAAAGATAAAAAAGACTCTTTGTGGATAGGTTTTTGGAAAAATGGAATGAAAAAATATGAGAAAAATTTTTTTTACGAAAAAGAGGAAGAAATTTTAAATTTTTTTTGTAATAAAAAAGGTGATACATTGGTAAGAGATGGACAAGGAAAATATATAACTTATTATGAAAATACAAAAATGAAAGCAGGAGCAGGAAAAAAATACATTATCGGAACAAAAAATAAAGAAATAAAAGAAAAAGGAAATTATAAAAACGGTAAAAAAGACGGTTTATGGATTTCTTTTTTTGAAAATGGAAATAAAAAATATGAAAAAAATTTTCTAAATGCTAAAGAAATAAAAATTTCTAAAAAATGGTATAAATCTGGAAATATAGAATCTTCAATAAATTATGAAACCGGAGAAAATATTTTTTGGTATGACAATAAACAAATGTCTATGAAAGGAATTTTAAAAAATTCTAAAAAAGATGGAAAATGGACATCTTGGTTTAAAGACAAAAAAATTCATAAAGAAATAAATTATAAAAATGGTATAAAAGACGGTTTAAATTTTGAAAATTTTGAAAATGGAAATAAAAAATTTGAAATAAATTTTAAGAATGGGGAAAAACATGGCGAAGCAAATTGGTATTTTGAAAATGGAAAATTAGATATTCAAGGATATTTCGAAAATGATATGCAAGAAAAAAAATGGACATACTGGAGAACTGACGGACAAAAAGGTAATGAAGGAGAATATTTACACAATAAAATGCATGGAAAATGGAAATATTGGTATAAAAACGGTGAAATTTGGAAAATTGCAAATTATAAAAGTGGTTTAAAAAATGGTGACTGGTTAATCAATTTTGAAAATGGAAAAAAATTTCATAAGGGTTTTTTTATTAATGGAAAAGAAGATGGACACTGGAAATCCTGGTATGAATCTGGACGTTTACAAATGGACGGATTTTTTAAAGATGGAAAAATGAATGGAATGTGGCAAGAATGGTTTCCTAATGGAAAATTAAAATACAAAATTTTTTATACAAATAATGTAAAAAATGGAATTGCAAAATATTGGAACGAAAAATCTTTACCGAGATTAGAAGAAAATTTTAAAAATGGAATTTATCATGGTTCTTATATTACCTATCATATAAACGGAATAGAAAACATTATAGGTTATTATTTAGATGGAAAAAAAGATGGAAAATGGATTTATTTAGATGATAAATCTAAAAGGCTAAGAATAGAAAAATATAAAAATGCCAGAGCAGATGGAAAATGGTTAATATTTTTTCCACAAGGAAATTTAAAATCAGAAATGAACTTTAAAGAAGGAAAAAAACATGGTAAATTAAAAAAATTAAATAAAAAAGGAGAAGTTATTTTCGAAGCAATTTATAAAAATAATAAGATGATAAAAATTATTAAATCTCAGAAAAAAAATATTTTTTAAAAATTCGTCCAAAATTTTAACATTTTAAAAAACACAACATTTCGAATCAAACATTGGTGTTAAAAAAAAAACTCCAATCCAATGTTCAAAAAAATTTTTTTCAAAAAATCGCTCAAAATTTTAACATTTTAAAAAATACAACATTGGAGGTTTCTTTTTTAACCTCCATTTTAAAAAATACAACATTGGAGGTTTTTTTTTTAACCTCAAATGTTTGATGTCGAAAAAATCGCCCAAAATTTTAATATTTTTTAATTTCAAAATAAAAAATTTTTTTTCAAAAAACGTCCAAAATTTCAATATTTTTTAATTTCAAATTAAAAAAAAATTTTTTTCAAATTCGTCCAAAATTTTAATATTTTTTAATTTTAAAATAAAAAAAATTTTTTTCAAAAATCGCCCAAAATTTTAAGATTTTTTAATTTTAAAATAAAAAAAATTTTTAAAAAAAAATCGTCCAAAATTTTAATATTTTTAAATTTCAAATCAAAAAAATTTTTTTTTCAAAAAAACGCCCAAAATTTTAACATTTTTTAATTTCAAAAAAAAAAAAATTTTTTCAAAAATCGTTCAAAATTTTAATATTTTTATTAAAAACTTTTTATTGAGTTTTTTATCTGTGTTACAGAAACACAGATAAAATAATATAAAAAAACTATAGTTTTTTTATCAATTTTTGACGAATAATTGTATTATCAGATGTAATTTCAAGAATATATAGACCACTTTCTAAATCTTGAATATTAATTTGCTCATTTTGTTTGTTAGTTGTATTATTTAATAATTTATAATACATAACACTACCAAAAGCATTTATTATTTTTATATTTACTTTTTGAGAATTCGGTAATTGTATATTTAAAATATCAGTAGCTGGATTTGGATAAAAAGTAATTTCATTTTTTAATACCTCTTCGGTATCATTAGGCGTTATTTTTATCATTTTTTTAGTAAAAATTTCATTATCAGATGTAAATTTTATAATATGGATACCATCTTCTAAATCTTGAATATTAATTTGTTCTACTTGTCCATTGACTGTATTATAAAATGTATTACTATAAACTACTTGACCTGAAATATATATAATTTCAATACCTACCTCTTGAGCATAAATTAAGGATATATTTATAAAATCAGTAGCTGGAATTGGATAAATTGTAATTTCATCTGCTTTTTCTTCTAAAGCATTGCAATTTCCTTCTGAGGCTAATGTGAAATTTATATTTTGAACCAAAGCAAAAAATATAACTAATGTGAAAATCTTAATATTTTCCATAATTAAAAAATAAAAAATTAAATTAAAAAAATTGTTCAAAAGAAATACTTATTTTTTAAATAAACAAATAATATTTTGATTTTAATTAAAATAATAGAACTTTATTTTTTTCATCACAACATTTGTATTGCTTCGTTTCAATACAAGTCTCAAAAAAAGTTTTATATTTTTGTGAAGCAATTTCTTGCGAATTTACTTCAGAAATAGATAATTCATTTAAAATAAATTTCATATTTTTTTATTAAAGAAGTTTCATCATATTAATTTCAAACTCATCAAAGAAATTTTTTGGAGGTTCTTTTGCAAAACGTCCATCTTCATCAATTTCAATTTTTTCAATTTTCGTTATGTGTTCTTTTTCATCTCTGTCAAAAAACAAAACATTTACTTTTTCTGTTTGAATTTTTCCTTGTTTTGTGGCAATTCTAATTCCGTCAAAAATATGGTCGCTGTGTGTTTCTATAAAAAGTTGTACGCCATTTTGTCCGGCGATAGCCATTAATTCGCCTAAGGCTGTTTGTCCTTTTGGGTGTAAATGTGCTTCTGGATTTTCAATAATTACAATATCATCTTTTTCAGCAATCAATATCGCAAGTACAACAGGCAAAATATATGAAATTCCAAAACCTACATTTGTTGCTCTGTAAGAATTTGTATCAGTTTTTCCTTTTTGCTTATAAGCAAAAAATGAGCTGACAATATTTAATTCTCTGTAATATTCAGGTTTTGTTACAATATTTGGACTAACTTCGCTTAACCATGCTTCAAGTTGAGATTTTAAAGAATAATCTATTTTGATATTATCAACATCTTGATATGGATTAGTAATTGCTTTTGCAAGTTCTTCTATAAAAATATCTTCGTGTTGATTTTCGTATAAATAATGAATTGCATATTCGCCATGTTTTCCAAGTTGTTTATGATTTATTTTATCAAAATTAGTTTCATTATATCTTTTTGGGGCAAGTCGTTTGGCATTTAAGTACTGAAATTTTTTTTCTTCAAATAATGCAATATTTTTAAAATTTATTTCTTTTCCAGTATCAAAAAAATCATTGTCTTTGTCTTTAAATTTAAAATTTAATTTAAAAATATCATCTTCATTTTGTAACTCAAATATCATTTCATTGGTAATTCTGCTGTCGCATAAAGCGTCTTTTACATTACCAATTTCTATTAAATCACCATTTAAAAATAATTTATTTTTTGTATGCGATTGTCTTAGAAGCAATAACACTTGAATAAGTGAAGATTTTCCCATTCCGTTCATTCCTGTAAATAGGTTTAAATTAGACATTTGAACAGAAATATCTTTCAAAGATTTGAAATTTTCAACTTTTATATTTTTTATCATTTTATAATTTGATTAATAAGTTCAATAATTTTTCCAAAACGAATTTTAACAGATTCTTTACTATATTGATTATTATCAATAGCATTAATAAAATCAATATCTTTTTTTAATAAATCGTCTTCAAAACTTAACTTTAAAAATTCTTTCTCTTCAATTAATTTTTGTCTTTCTTCTTCCGAAATTATAGATAGTGCATAAGTCCAAACTTCAAATAAATGATTACTAAATCGTAATTGATTTGTTTTTCCTTCTTTTTTGAAAACATTTTTTACTCCAAAAATTTCTTTTGCAGTAATGAGGGATTTTATAAAATCAAACAACCATTTATCTAATGTAATTCTTGATTTTTTATAAATTTCACTCATCATTTCGTCTAAAAATTCTTTCTTTTCAGAATAATTATATTCTTTATAATTTGTAATTCTAAAAGCAACATAAGATAAAACAGTTTCTCTGTCTTGCATTCTTTGTTTATTTCTATTTCCCCATATTTCTTTAAAAATATCTTCTTCAGCAAGTTTTTTTACATATTTTGCAGGTTTACCTCCATTAACAGAATTAATTGCGTGTCTTAATTCTTGCGATTTCAATGGTTTTCCATCTTTATTAATTCTTTCAAAAAGACTGTACTTAACTCTTGCAGGTGTATTTTTTTGAATTTGTATTGTTGTAATATTAGTTTCTTCGATAATTGATTGGTCACTAATTTTCAAATCTTTGTATTTTTTTCCATTAAGATGAGTTAAAAATTCTAAATTTCTTAATGTTAAAGTATTATCTACAACAAACTGCTTTAAAGTACTTAAACGTTGTAAACCATCAATAACGAGCCAGTTTTCATTGTCCGAGCAATCAAAATAAAAAGAAGGAACAGGAAATTTTACAAGCAATGATTCTATAAATTTAGATTTTACATCATTGTCCCAAAGATTTTGTAAACGCTGAAATTCTGTAAACAAATTAATTGCTTTTCGTTTTATTCTCTTAATAATCGTATCTATTGCAATTTGTTCTGTGCGGACATCAATTTTTGAAGGGTCAAGAGGAAGTTCTCTGACATTTACAGGAATTTCTTTATTTTTATCTGGTTTAATATCTGTTAATAATGGAATATCAATATTAGAAATTTCTTTTACAAAATTATCATAATCATTGTTTTTATATAATTCATTTAATTTATTTTGAAAGTATAATTTTCCATCAACATCATAAATAAAATTTTTAAAATATCCTCCTCCAATTGTCCTTAAAACAATAAAATCATCCGAAGGAATAATTTTATCTCCCAGTTCATTTCCATATTTTAATATTTGATACTCTTCTTCTTTCTTAAAAATAATAAAATCACCATATTGTATTGTTTTATTTATTAAATTTAATTTTCGTATTTTTTTATATGAAATATATTTATCTTCATCTCTTTTAAAAAAAGAACTTTTATTAACATTATCTATTGTTAAAAAACGATAGTCATTAATTTCTATATTTAAAAACTTATTATCATCAAGAGACTTTCCTATAAATTTTTTATTTATTATATATTCTAATAACATTTTTCAATTAAAAAAAAATAATGTTATAAAAAAAATTACAAATTAAAATTTTTTTTATAAAAATTTTAAATTCGGAATTTTTCAAAAAAAAGCAAAATTTTACGAATTTATTTAAAAAAAAAAATTTTTTTTTCAAAAAAAAGCAAAATTTTAATGTTTTTATTTATTAAAAAAAAAGTTTTTTCAAAAAATGCCAATTTTTTTATAATTTTTTTGAAAAATTTTTTTATTTGGAATTTTCATATTCCAAATCCAAATCCTATTATTTTTATTTTACCCATTTTCCATTTTTAAATTTACATTTTTTATAATTTTCGCTTATAATATTTATATAAGTGGATTTTTGTTTCTTTTTTATCCAGTTTTCTAATGCTTTTTGCTTTTGAGTTTCCAATGCAATATTTTGCAAATATTGATAATCTTCTTTCATATTTGCAGAATGTTTTTCTGTCTTTTTTATCAATTTTAAAATTTTATGAACTTGTTTACCTTTTTTATCTAGGGTTTCAAAAGACGAAGAAATTGCATTTACTTTTAAATTTGTAATGGCATAAAAAGTTGACGGTTCTATTTCTCTTTCTTCGAATTTTGAATTTCCACTTCTTTGATTGACCATTATTCCAAAATTATTTTTACTATTTTCATCATCAGAAAACTTTAAAACTGCATCTTCAAAAGAAATACTATCCTTTATAATCAAATTTCTTATGCTATCTAATTCTGCACGAGATTTTTGCATTTGTTCTAATGAAACTTTTGGAACTAATAAAATATGCCTGATATTTATTCTTTCGCCTCGTCTTTCTATCAATTGAATAATATGATAACCATATTCTGTCTCCACCAATTTAGAAACTTCTTTACCTTTCAAATTAAAAGCCACCGCTGCAAACTCCGGAACAAGGTCATTTCTACTAACAAAACCTAATTCTCCACCTTTTTTATAACTTCCTGGGTCTTGCGAATACAAAATAGCAAGAGTAGAAAAATTTTCTCCGTTTAAAATACGCTTTTTTAAATCTCTTAGTTTCTTTTTAACATTTGATTTTTCCATTTCGCTAATTTTGGGACGTTTTACTATTTGCGATATTTCAAAATTCGTGTTAATCAAAGGCATGCTGTCTGTTGGAATTTTTTTGTAAAATTTACGAACTTCTGATGGTGTAATTTTAATTTCTTCCGTAATTTTTCTTTGCATATCCTGTTGTTTAATTTGATTTTTTAAAAGCTTTCTAAAATCTTCTCTTATTTCCAGTATAGATTTCCCCATAAAATTTTCTAAATTTTCTGTAGTTCCTGCCTGCGAAATCATCATTTTTAACCTTCCTTCTAATTCTCCATTTATTCTATTTTCGGAAACTTCTAATGAATCTAACTCCGCTTGATTTAATAATAATTTTTGAAATAAAAAGTCTTCTAATATTTCGCATTTTGCATCTCCGTAAGAATCATAAGCTTGCGTTTTATATTGCAAAAATTGTCTTTCTATATCGGATTTTAAAATTATATTTTTTCCGACTATTGCTGTTATTTCCTCCAAAGTTTTTGCTTTTTCTTGTGAAAAAGAAATTTGAAAAAAAAATATTAATATTATAATAATATAATGTTTCATTTAAATGAAATTTTTTAAAAATTAAAAAAAAATTTTTTTCAAAAAACGTCAAATTTTTTAAAATTTAAAAAATTTTTTTTCAAAAAAATGAGTTTTTTTTGAAAAATTTTTTTTTACAAATTATATATATAAAAATGACAATTAAAGAAATACAAAATGAAATAATAGAAGATTTTTCTATTTTTGATGATTGGATGGAGAAATACGAATATTTGATAGATTTAGCAAAAAGTCTTCCTGAATTTAATGAAAAACATAGGAATAAATCTAATTTAATAAAGGCTTGTCAATCTATGGTTTGGCTAAATGCTGATTTCAAAAACGGCAAAATAAATTTTCAAGCAGATAGTAATGCTATCATTGTAAAGGGAATAGTTTCCTTATTAATAAAAGTTTTCTCGGATCAAAAGCCAAAAGATATTTTAAAATCAGAATTATTTTTTATAAAAGAAATTGGTTTATTACAAAACTTATCACCAACTCGCTCAAATGGATTAACTGCAGTTATAAAAAAAATTCGTTTGTATGCTTTGGCTTTTGATAGTTTATCAATTTAATTTTAAAAAATTAAAAAAAATGTACGTTTTTATAAAAATTTTTTTTAATTATTAAAATTTTAAATTTTAAATTATGTTTTTAGAATATTCAAAAATTATAGAAGAAACTTGGAAAGATAGAAATTTATTAAAAGACAAATCTGTTAAGATTGTAATAAGAAAAATTATAGATCTTTTAGATAAAGGCAATTTACGAGTTGCAAATAAAAATGAAGATGGTATTTGGATTTTAAATGAGTGGGTAAAAAAAGCGATTATTTTATATTTTCCCATTCAAAAAATGGTTGTTTCCGAAGTTGGAATTATGGAATTTCATGACAAAATGAAATTAAAATCTAATTATAAAAGTCTTGGAGTTAGAGTTGTTCCTCATGCTGTTTCACGTTACGGCTCTTACCTTGCGAGTGGCGTAATTTTAATGCCTTCTTATGTAAATATTGGTGCTTATGTAGATGAAAATACTATGGTTGATACTTGGGCAACAGTTGGTTCTTGTGCTCAAATCGGTAAAAATGTTCATCTTAGCGGTGGAGTTGGAATAGGCGGTGTTCTTGAACCAATCCAAGCAAAACCAGTAATTGTAGAAGACGGTTGTTTTATTG
>JAOZVH010000032.1:3141-21378 GCA_029938235.1 Bacteroidales bacterium | reverse complement strand
AAATCGTCCAAAATTTTAACATTTTTTAATTTCAAAATAAAAAAAAATTTTTTTTAAAAAATCGTCCAAAATTTTAACATTTTTTAATTTCAAAATAAAAAATTTTTTTTAAAAAATTATAAAAAATCATTAAAAAAATGCCGTTTTTTTGAAAAAATTTTTTTAATTATAAAAAATCATTAAAAATTACTGTTTTTCAAAAAAAATAAAATTTTTGCATTTTTTTTAAAATTTATTGTAATTATTTACAATATAGATGTTTAATAGCTTGTAAATAAATATAAATTTTTTTCAATTCACCAAAATCTAAACAGTCGAAACCTTTGGAAACAAAATATTCATAATTTCCATTTTCTAATTTGTCGAGAATCATAAACTTCCAGTATTGTCCAATTATATATCCTCCTTTTATTGTATTTGAATTATTTAATTCAATTGCTGCAAGCATTGCAGCAAGAACTTGATATTCTGGATTAGATTTTGGATTTATTCCTTTTTTGTATTCCTGTAGGAAAAAATAAGGGATTTTCGGCTGGTTTATTCCGGTTGCAATAAAAAAATCTGGATGACCATTTAATGTCCAATTATTTAGTTTACAGCTTATTCCATATTCATACCAATCTTTTATCTTTTTATTCCTAAATTTTATTTTATTTAGAACAGGTGCTATAAATTTTGTTATTAAAGTTTGTTCATTAAAAGACGATAAATAAATTATGTTTTCTTTTATTAACTCTTTTAAAAAATGTTCTTCTTCTTCTTTGATTCCATATTTATATGAAAACCACTTTTCAAACTTATTTTCTTTAATTACCTGCTTAATGTTTACAATTTCCATTAATTTTTCTAAGGTGGAAGCACTAAAATTTAAATTTTTTCCATATTCCTCTGATAATTTATATTCATTTGACAGCCATAAATCAAGTTTTGCATTATCAAATTCTGTATCAATAATTTTTATTAACCTCTTTAAAACGTCATCGCTTAAAATCAATGGTTTTTTAACTGATTGTTTCATAATATTTTATTTTATACAAATATAAAATAAAAATAACAAAATATTTAAAATTTGGATAATTTTTTTCAAAAAATTTTTAATTTTAAAATTCATAAAAAATTGGATATTTTTCAAAAACATTAAAATTTTGGACGAATTATAAAAAAATTTTTTTATTTTGAAATCAAAAAAATATTGAAATTTTGGACGAATTATGAAAAAATTTTTTTTTATTTTGAAATCAAAAAAATATTGAAATTTTGGACGAATTATGAAAAAATTTTTTTTTATTTTGAAATCAAAAAAATATTGAAATTTTGGACGAATTATGAAAAAAATTTTTTTATTTTGAAAAAAAAATTATCAAAATTTTGAACTAATTATGAAAAAAATGTCAACCTATACAAACCCAAAAAATTAATGTTTTTTTGGAAAAAATTTTTTTATAAATTCGTAAAATTTCGGCGTTTTTTGGAAAAAATTTTTTTATTTTGAAAAAAAAATTATCAAAATTTTGAACGAATTATGAAAAAAATTATCAAAATTTGGGAGGATTTTTGAAAAAATATTTTTATTTCAAATTTATATTAATAATAATATTTGTTTCTTTTGAAAAAAAAATTATGAAGAAAGTTTATATTTTACTTGGGGGAAATTTAGGTGATAGAGCATATTTTTTAAGAAAATCTATAGAAGAAATTTCACAAGAAATAGGTGAAGTTTTAAAAAAATCTTCAATTTACCAGAGTAAATCATGGGGTTTTTCTTCTGAAAAAAATTTCTTAAATCAAGTTATTTTAGTAAATACTAATTTTTCTCCGTATAAATTATTAGAATGTATCAAAAAAATAGAAAAAAAACTTGGCAGAACGAAAAAATCCAAAAACGAAATCTATGAAAATAGAACAATTGACATAGATATTTTGTTTTATGAAAATGAAATTATTAATGATGAAAATTTACAAATTCCACACAAACTTTTGCACAAAAGAAAATTTACAATATTGCCATTGTGTGAAATCGCTCCAAAACTTTATCATCCATTATTAAAAAAAAATATAGAAAATATTTTAAAAGATTGCAAAAATAATGAAGAAATTACAATTTACAATTAATTTTAAATTGTAATTTTGTTTTTTATTTTAATTTCTATTTTCCAGAAGAACCGCTTTTAATTTTCATATATTTTTGAACATTTGTTGGATCTATTTCATTTAGAATACTAAAGACTTGGTTTTTCTCATCAGGAAAAACGCTTTTATCAGAAAAAATGTTTACTAATTCATCAGATTTAGAAGTTAAAAATGACCTTAGGAAAACTGAACTCGGTTTATCTCTGTAAACTTGTCTCAGCGTTCTTAAACTTTCAAAAACTTTTGCACGACCACGAGAGGTTTTTTTGCTCATTGCATCTAAGCCCAAACGATGATATTGATAAATTGCTCCTCTTATTGGACTTGTAGATTCGTCAAGAATTCCATCTATCAACCAATATCTATTTTTTAAATCCTCATAAGCTTTCCAACCTTTTTTAGAACTTGTTTGTGCATTACTAACTATTGTTAATGCCTTTTGAAAATAAATATCACCTCCTTCAGAAGAAAAAGAATCATAATCCATACCTAAAATAATATAAATATAAAAAGATAAAACAGAAGTTAAATTTGAGGTAAATGTATTTTCATTAAATTCTAATGCTTCAAATTCTATATATTTGAATTGAAAATCTTTGTCCATATGTTTAAATAAAATACTATTATAAGAACTTCCATAAACCGGACGACGTGCAAGAATTTGAATTGTTCCTTCAAATTCATCTGTCATTTGTTTTTCCAGATTAATGATAATACTACATTCTATTCTTTCATCATTATCATAAATATTCTCTGTCCAAACCTTATTATTTATAAATTCATAAATATCCTTTCTTAATGTCTCGAATATTTTTTTATTTGTTCCTTGTATTTTCTGGTGAGAAACCTGCACACTACAATTTAATTCCTGTGAAAAAGAAATTAATTGATAAAAAAGACAAAAAATTATTAAAATAAATTTTAGCATTTTAATTTTATTATAAAAAAATATTTGAAAAATTCTTTGAATTTTTCAAATATTTTTTTTAAATTTTTATTTTATACCAAAAACTTCTTTTGCTCCTTCATAAATTTCCCACTCTGCACCGTCAAAAGTAAAATCAATTTGATTCCATCTTGGATGTCCTTGTGTTCTTAGTTCTTCTATATTTTCTTTGATGTCTTCAAGAACTTTCTTAATCTTATCATTTTCTTGACTTGTTTTTCCTAATGTATTTACAGCAAGAACAGTTTTGGTTGCATAAGTATCAACATCATAATTTGCCCACTTATAAGTTCCAGCAGGTATTGTAACTGGACTGTAAAATTGTGCTAAACTTTCTTCTTCGATAGGAAGCAATTTAATCTTAGATTTAAAAAAACCTGAAAGTTTTTTTAACTTAGAAACCGGAGCATTTCCAACAAAGAAAAAAGCGTCTATTTCTCCATTTAATAATGCAGATAAAGCATCATCAAAAGAAATAGTTATATCTTTCCATTTTACACCTGTTAACTCTTTTACTTTATTTGCTGTAAAATAAGTTCCCTGATGTTTAGTTCCTATTGCAACTTTCTTTCTTTTTAAATCTTTAATTTTATTGATTTTACCATTATTTTTTGCAACAAGATGAATTTCTTCGTTTCCAAAAACCAGAAGAGTTCTCATAGATGCCGTAATTTTCCTTGACCTTTTTGACATTTCGTCTTCAAACTGTTTTGCTTGCATAACATCAAATTGGCAAAAAACTATATAATGATTATTCCTTTTACTAAGATTCCTAAAATTTGCCATAGAACCATTTGTTGGTTCTACTTTGATAGAAACTGTCGTAACACTACTTATATCACTTGCAAATTGATAATAAGAACCACCTTCGAAACCAGATAAAATTTCCAATTGCTGAGATTTTACAGAAAAAAAAGCAAAAAACAAGAAAATAAGCGAAAATAAAATTTTCAAAAATTTATACTTCATTATTTTATTTTTTATAAAATTTTTAATAAATAAAATTTGCAATAATAATAATTTTATTATAATAATTAATAAAAAAAACGCATTAAAAAAAAAAAAATTGTTTTTTATATACAAAAATATTATTTTAATAAAAATATTATTTAAAATAATAAATTTAATTCCAAATTTTTTTTAAGATTTCCATTTTATTTATCGGTACAACTCCAACTTTTTCACAAACTAAACCTCCGGCGAGATTTGAAATTCTTGCAGTATCTAAGAAATTTAAATTAGATGCAATACAAAGACTTGCAACAGAAATCACTGTATCACCTGCTCCGGAAACATCTGTTACATCTCTTACCTTAGTAGGAATTTGATAATAATTATTTTCATCACAAATAAAAATTCCTAACTCAGATAAAGTTACCATTATATATTTATGTTTATTTTTTTTTATTAGAATTTGACTTGCCTTAAAAATAGATTTAAAATCATTTTTTTTAATTTCTATTTTTAAACCTTCTTTTAATTCTTTGAAATTTGGTTTAAAAACTGTAATATTTTTATAAAAATTAAAATTTCGTTTCTTTGGGTCTGTCAAAATTGGAATATTATTTTCATTAGAAATTTTTACAATTTTTTTTATCAAAAAAGGTGTGATTAAACCTTTATCATAATCTTCAAAAATTACAGCATCTATTTTATTTTTTAATAAAATTTCTTTTATTTTATGAAAAAATTTTTTTTCTGAGTATTTATTCAAATAATCATTTATTTCTTCATCAATTCTCAGAAGATGTTGGTTATGACTTATTATCCTCGTCTTAACAGTGGTTTTTCTATTTTTATTTAAAAAAATTCCATCTTTTTTTAAAAAATTTTTTTCCATTAATTCGAGAAAAATTTTACCCTTATTGTCTTTTCCAATGACAGAACACAAAATAGCTTTTCCTCCGAGAGATTGAATATTTAAAGCAACATTTGCCGCTCCACCCATACGATTTTCTCTTTTGGTGCTGGAAATTATAGGCACAGGTGCTTCCGGTGAAATGCGCTCAACTTTTCCCCACAGATAAGAATCTATCATTACATCACCTATTATTAATATTGTTTTATGAGAAAAATTTTTAATAATTTTTTCTATTTCTAATTTTTTCATTTTTTATTAAAAAATTCTTTTTTATTAGAAAACATTTTTTTATAAAAAAAATTATAATTTTTTTATTTAAAATAAATTATCAAATTTTTTATAGCAAAAAATATAAGAATTTTCTTTAATGTGTTTCCTAAAAATTATTTATGGCAATTTTTTTTTCAAAAAATCCAAATATTTTAATAATTTTCAATTTAAATTATAAATTTTTTTTTTTTCAAAAGATGATTTTTTTTTTAATTTTGAAAAAAAAATGATAAAATTAAAAATGATAAAATTATCAATAGTTGTAACGGTTTTTAATGAAGAAGAAAACATAAAACCACTTGTAAAAGCAATTCATTTAGCATTAAAAAATGTTAAATTTAATTATGAAATTATTTATGTTGATGATGGTTCTTCTGATAAAACGGTAGAAAAAATAAAATTACTAAAAGATGAAAAAATAAAATTAATAGAATTAAGAAGGAATTTCGGACAAAGTTCAGCTCTTTCAGCAGGAATAGATCTTGCCAAGGGAGAATTTATCGGAACTATGGATGGAGATTTGCAAAATGATCCATCAGATTTTTTACCAATGTTAGAAAAAGCAGAGAAAGAAAATTTTGATATGGTTGCAGGAATTCGCATAAAAAGAAAAGACAAAATGATAATGCGAAAAATTCCCAGTAAAATAGCAAATTTTTTAATTAGAAATTTAACAAATGTACATTTGAAAGATTATGGTTGTGCCATAAGAATTTTAAGAAGTGAAATAGCAAAAGATTTAAGTTTATATGGTGAATTACATAGATTTATTCCGGTTCTTGCTCATTTAGAAGGAGCGAAATTTACAGAAATTCCCGTAAAACACCACAAAAGACAATTTGGAAAATCTAAATATGGAATTAATAGAACTTTTAAAGTCATTAGCGATTTAATTTTGATTTTATTTTTCAAAAAATACATTCAAAAACCTATGCATCTTTTTGGAAATCTTGGCGTTTTTATTTTTATAATTGGTGTTTTAATTAATATTTATTTGTTAATTTTGAAAATTATGGGGAATGATATTTGGGGGAAGCCAATTTTATTAGTTGGAATGTTATTTACTTTTGTTGGTTTACAATTCATCACAACAGGAATTATAAGTGAATTAATGATGAGAACTTATTATGAGTCTCAGAATAAAAAACATTATAAAATAAGAAAAATTACTAATTTTTAAAAAAATTTTTTTATGAAAAAATATATATTAATATTTTGTTTATCATTTTTATTTTCAATTACTTATGGTCAAATAAGTCAAGGAGGTTTACCATTAAGTTTTCAGAAATCTATGAATCTATATGAAATAGATACAAAAATTTTAAAAGAAATAAATTCTGATAAAATTAATAAATACGAAAAAAACAATAAAAAGGGAAAACTTTTAATTGGAATAAATATTCCTACAAATTTTAATACAGAGAATTCTGGGACATGGAGTTTTCTTGAAAATGGAGATAAAATTTGGAGACTTAAAATTATTTCAAAAAATGCAATGGCAATTTCTTTGTATTATGATGATTTTTATTTGCCTGAGGGAAGTAAATTATTTTTATATAATGAAGAAAAAACAAGTCTTATTGGTGCTTTTACCAGTTCAAATAATAAAGATGAAAAAAGATTTGCAACGGTAGAAACTACAGGCGAAATTACAATTTTAGAATATTTTGAACCTGTAAATACGAACAAAAAAGCAAGAATTTCTATATCGGAAGTATGTCACCAATATAAATTTTTAAAGTCTGGAAATTGCCAAGTTAATGTAAATTGTTCCGAAGGCGATGAATGGCAAGAGCAAAAGCGTTCTGTTTTAAAAATAATTTATCCTAATGGAGAAGGCACTTATCTAGCAACTGGTGTTCTTGTCAATAATGAAAAACAAGATTATATACCATATTTTCTTACTGCAGCACATAATTTTATTATTAATAATGGAAATTTTATGGGTCACGAATATTATCCTCAGATAAAATTTTATTTTAATTACGAAGCAGAAAATTGTTACGGTAGTTTTGCCTCCGAAAATCAAACCACAGTTGGAGCAGCTTTACGTGCTTATAGCGAAGAAGATAACGGTGGAAATTTGGGCTCTGATTTAATGCTTATAGAATTAACTTGCGGTTTAATTCCACAAAATTATAATCCATATTTTTCTGCTTGGGAAACAAGAGATAATTTACAAAATGAATTTGCTGTTTGCATACATCATCCTTCCGGAGACATAAAAAAAATTTCAAGAGCAGAAAACATAATTTCTGAAAGTTTTTTAAATGGAGATAACACACACTGGAAAGTAGATTGGATGGAGACAATAAACGGTTTCGGAAGAACTGAAGGAGGTTCTTCTGGTTCGCCGTTATTTAATCAAGACAAAAGAGTTATTGGAACTTTAACTGGTGGTCCCGCATTTTGTGATGGTCCTATTAATGATTATTTCGGTAAATTTTCTTATGACTGGGAATTAAATGGAGAAGAAAATCATGAGAAATTAAAAACATTTCTTGACCCAAATAATACCGGAATACAATTCATTGACGGAATAAATTACTGGGAGGGAGATTATGTGAAAAATATTTACATTGATGAAATAAAAATTTTTCCAAATCCAGCGGGTGATAAAATTCAAATTGATATAAAAAAATATAAAAATGAAAATAATTTGCAAATTTCAATTTATTCTATATGTGGAAATATAATAAAAAATTATAATATTTTTGATAAAAAAGAGAACTTTTTTATTAACTTAGAAAATTTTAATAAAGGTTTTTATTTATTAGAGTTAAGAAACAATAAACAAGTATTTGCAAAAAATAAATTATTAATTTTATAATTTTTTTTTTTTTATAAAAAAAATATATATTTGCCGAAAGTATTTTTATATTTAAAATTTTATTTAAAATTTATCAAATGTCCGAAACTAATTTTAACATTAAAATAATATACGACCAAATGAATGATGGTAAAGTAATTTTTACCTATAAAGGAGATATTTCTTCTGATTTAATTACAGATGCACTTAATATAGTTGAGGAAAAATTAAGAAACGAGAAAAGCAAAAATAAAATAAAAAGAAGAATTTATTATGTATTAGTGGAGTGTTTACAGAATTTATATCATCACAAAGATAAACCTCCGGATTTAATAAACCTTGGAAATAATTTTGCTATGTTTGTATTATCAAAAGGAAATGACAGCTCTTATAAAATTTCCACAGGAAATTTTATAACAAAAGATAAAATACAAATTCTAAAAGATAGGATAGACCAGATTAATTCTTTGTCTGCAAAAGAATTAAAAGCACTTTATAAATTGGTTTTAAATAACCAAGAATTCTCTGAAAAAGGTGGAGGTGGTCTTGGAATGATAGATATTGTAAAAAGGACAAAAAATAAATTATCCTATAAATTTCATAATTTTGGAAATAATGATTATTTTTATATGTTAAATATAAAAGTAGATTAAAAAATTTATAAAAAAAATTATTAAAAAAAAACAATTAATTTTTATGGAAAAAATTTCAATAACAGGAAGTCCCAAAACCCCATTTGTTAATTTTAACGCTAATGAAGGTTTAGTAGAAATAAAAGGTAGGTCTATTCCAGAAAATTCAATAGAATTTTATAAACCATTGGTGGATTGGTTAGATTTATATATTAAGTCGCCTAAAAAAATGACTAATGTAAATATTCAACTGGAATATTTTAATACCAGCTCTTCAAAATGTATATTAGATGTTTTTAAACGTCTTGAAACTATTTATAAAGCACGTAATGAAGTTATTATAAATTGGTTTTATGAAGAAGATGACGAAGACATGCTCGAAGCAGGAGAAGACTATGAATCTATTATAAATATACCATTTAAAATGGTAGAATTAGAGGAATAATTAATTATAAAAAAAAAAATCAATTTTATGAAAAAATTGATTTTTTTAATTTAATTTCTTTTATATTCAATGAAACTGGATTTAAAATGAATAGAAATTTTCCCATTATCTTTTTTTGTCCTTTCCAAAACAAGTTCGCTGTCAGTAAGATTATTAATTCCATTTATAAAATTATCTGCAATTTTCCAGAAAACAATTTTTTTATCCTTATTAAGACTATCTATTTTTAATTTTTCTAAAATTTTCTCCGATACAAATTCTTTTAAAGAATATTCATTTTTTATTGTTTTTTCATTATAAATTTCATTTTTATTCTTTTTCTTTTTTATCGGATTTGGATAATTTCCTTTCTGAGAAAAATAAGCTAAGTCTTCATCATTATTATTATTTTTATTAGAATTTTTTTTTTCATTTAAAACCATTAAATTACTGTCTAAATTTGATAATTTATTTTCTTTATCATCAAAAACAATTTCAAATAAATTATTTTTAATATTCTCATTATTTACGAAAATTTCAATTAAACTGTCTTCTTCAATCTTTTCATTTACATGAATTTCTATAAAAACTTCTTCATTATTTTTAATATTTTCATTTTTTGCAAAGATCTCAATTAAAGTATCTTTTTCCATTTCTTCATTTATATGAATCTCTAAAAGAATTTTTTTTTGAAAAAAAACATCATTTTTTTTCAATTTCATCTCTGGAAATTTAAAAGTTATATTTTTACAAGGAATTTTTTCAAAAACCATTAAATTATTTATTTTTTCATTTCTAACGAAATCTAAATACAAAGAAAAAAATATTAAAAATATCGCCGCTATGGAACTTATTGTCATGAAAATATATCTTCCATTTGCATAAGAAAAAATTTTTTTTAATTCATTTTTTCCATTGAAAATAATTTTTTTATTTGGAATAAATTTTATTTTTTGGAATAAAAGAAATTCTTTTTTCTTATTTACATCATTATTAATATGATTTTTCAATTCATTTTTTAATGTTTTTGTTATATCATTTTCTAAATTTGCAACACAAAGATTTTCAAAATCCTCTTTTGAAATTTCTTTATCTTCAGAGATATAATTTTTTTTCAAAATATTTTTTTCTTCAAAAACGATATTTTCTTCAGAAAGATCTTTTAAATTAAAATTCTTCAATTCATTTAATTCATTTGAAAGTTCTGGATTTTTTTCTAAAAATTCGTTTAATTCTTTCAATTTAATTTTAGATAAATTATTATCTAAATAATCTATAAAAAATATTTCATAATTTTGTTTATTTATTTTCATAAAAAAAAATTTAAATTAAAACTTCCATTTTTCCAATAAAATTTTTTAAAAAAACTCTTGCTCTATAAATATTTATTTTTACTTGTCCAACATTCAAATTTGTTAGTTCAGAAATTTCTTTATAAGAGTATGATTCATAATCTCTTAGTAAAATAATCGCTTTTTGTTTTTCTGGCAATTTATCCAAAGCAATATTTAAAATTTCTTTTAAATCAGAATATTGATTATCATAAATATAATTATTTGCATTTACATTTTCAAAATCAATAAATTTTTTTTCCTTTCTAATTTCGTCTATCATTTTATGATAAGCGACAGAAAAAAGATAAGATTTTGCTTTTTTATAATTTACTTTTTTTTTATTTATCCAAAGTTTTTCATAAGCATCTTGAACTAAATCTTTAGATTTCGTTACATTTCTCGTATTTTTTAAAAGAAAACGATAAATATTATCTGAGAAAAGTTCTACAATATGATTATATTCTTTGGTTGTCATAAAATTTATAAATTATATATTGTATAACGAAATTAATTAATTAAAGTTACATTTTTTTTTATTAAAAAATTTTTCTCCAAAAATGATATTTTTTTTTTAATAATTTTCAAAAAAAAAATTAAAGCTGTATAAACCTAATTTTTAGGTTTATTTATCAAATAATTTTTCAACATACAAACCTAAAATTTTTGAAAAAAATGCCAATTTTTTGTGTTTTTGTATATTGAAAAAATTTTTTGAAAAAAGTTTTTTCAAAAAAACGGCAATTTTTTACGAATTTATAAAATTTTTTTTCAAAAAAACGCCAAAATTTTACGAATTTATAAAAAAGTTTCCAAAAAAACGCCAAAATTTTACGAATTTATTTAAAAAAATTTTTTCCAAAAAAACGCCAAAATTTTACGAATTTATTTAAAAAATTTTTTTTCAAAAAAACGCCAAAATTTTACGAATTTATTAAAAAAAATTTTTCAAAAAAACGCTAAAATTTTACGAATTAAAAAAAATCAAGAAAACGGCAATTTTTTACAAAAAAAATTTTTTTTCAAAAAACGGCAATTTTTTTACGAATTTTATAATTAAATTTTCAAAAAAACAGGTGATTTTTTTGGTTTGTACAGTTTGAATTTATATTTTAAAACCTGAATTAATAAAACATCAAAATGATATTTATTTCTAATTAATCTTTAATTAGAAAATTTAAATTATAATATCAAAAAAATTTAAATTATAATTTAAATTTTTTTGATATTTTACAATAAAAATTTATAAATTAATATATTTTATTTTAAAATAATTTGCAGTTAATTCTTCTCCGGTAACTTCTTTTATAAGTTCTTCCCATTTTAAAGATTTTCCCGGTTTAAAAATTTTTTCAATAAAAAACTCGCCTATTTTTTTATTTTTTGAAAGTTCTAATGTATCACTTTCATCTAAAATATTTTTTGATATATAATTATGAAGTTGTGCTGCAAGAAGTTCTCCAAGCATATAATTGTGATAAGTACAAGCCTGAGTGGTAAAATGTGCTTTTGTTGCCCAATCAGGTTCGTTTCTATTATGAGGTCTTTTAATTTTTTGATATTTTTCTACAAGGTTCCACCATAATTTATTCAAATCTTGGTCTGGATTTTTATATAAATTTTTCTCAAAATTATACATCACTTGTGCCCATCTACTAAAAATAAATTTTGCCAAACGAAAACGTTTATCACAAGTAATTTTCATATTTTTTGCGTCTTCTTTTGGTATTTTAATTGCATTTTGCAACCACAAAGAACGATAAGAAAGATTGCTAAAAAATGTACCAACACCATCATTTATTATAAAATGCGACGGCAAACGAAGAGAAAACGGTAATTTTTTATCAACATCTTTTTGACACACAGCGAAAGCAGTTTCATAAAGCATAGTGTACATAGAGCTATGTTTATCTTTTATATTTGCAAGAATTCTAACATCACCATTCCTATCTATATTAAATGCTCCGGAAAATTGACTTTTTCCGCTTTGTTCATAAAGATGACTTTTTGATAAAATACTTTCTATATTCAAACCAACACTGCTAAAATAATTTTTAGCAAACAAAACTATATCTTTTCCTGTAAAATATTCGTCAAAATCTACTTCGTAGATATTCGGTGCATCCTGGAAAAAACGACTTTGATAATGCCAAGGACGAAGTTTACTTAGCTCTATTTTATAAATAGACGATAAATATTCATCTACTTCATCTTTCAAATTAGAATAAACATCCTTAGTTAAAAGGTCTAATTCTTTGTATATTTCATCTATTTTTTTTGGCTCTTGTCCGCTTAAAATTAATTTCATATCATGATAATTTTTGAACCCAATGGAACGCGCAGAAGCATTGCGCATTTTGACAAGTTTAATCATATCCTCAGCAATTAAATTTCCAACTTGTTTGCTCGCTTTCCAAACTGCCTCTAACTCTTGTGGGTCATTAGAATTTTCTAAACGACTATCTATTTCGTTATCTGTTAATTCCTCGTCAGATAATTTTGCTCTAAAAGTATTATATTTTTGCTCTATATTTTTAGATAACAAAATCATTTCTTTCATTTTGTCTTCTTCAACCTGATGTAAAAGATATTCATTATAAACTTCTTCCAATTCTCTAATTAGAACTTTATCTTTTACAACATTTTGTTTTTTTAAACTTTCTACTAATTCAAAGTCTTTTTTATTTGAATAAAATTTAGTCAGTTTAATTTTTAGCTCTGCAACTTTTTTATAATCTTTATCTGAGCCAGAAATCGCAGCATTAAAAGTCTCGAAGGACAAATCTTGTTGTAGTGGTACAATTTTTTTTTCATATTTCTTGATAAAAACTTCAAAATCTTTTTCTGTTAAAGATTTTTTACAAGAAAAAAATGAAAATAATAAACTTACCAATAAAAAAAATATTATTTTTTTCATATTACAATTTTTCATAAAATTAAAAATTAAAAATACAAAAAAAATATAAAATAAAATTTTTTATAAAAAAAAATAAATCGTAAAAATTGTAAAAATTTTTACGATTTATTTTTAAGTACCTCCAACAAGACTCGAACTTGTATCTAAAGTTTAGGAAACTTTCGTTCTATCCCTTGAACTATGGAGGCATTTATTAAAAATTTTCACAAATGTAATTTTAATTTTTAATTAAAAAAAAAATTATTTTTTTAATTCCCAATTAGAATAATCTATTAAAAGTTTAAATAAATTTTCGTATTCATTTAATGGTAATTCTTCTGACATATCATATATATTATGGTATTCTTTGTAATTTCCCAAAGTGTAAATAAAAAACGATTTTACATTATTTTTATAAAAAAAATAATGGTCGCTATTCGCTGCTTTATCTCGAGCTTTTATTTTTTTTAAATAATTTTTATTTCCGTTTATTTCGGTAAATTTATTAAATTCTTCGTCAAAAACTTTTCCATTAACTATTGTAATTCCTTTTTCTCCGGAACCAACCATATCTAAATTTATTAAACATTCTATGTTTCTCATTTCAAATAATGGATTTTCACAAAAATATTTAGAACCAATTAGACCGATTTCTTCTGCAGAAAAGAATAAAAAAACTATGGAATAATTTGGTTTTTCTTTCAAATTTGCAAAGTATTTTGCAATGTCTAAAATCATTGCCACACCACTTGCATTATCATTTGCTCCGGGAAAATAAACATTTTCTCCCATTTCTCCAATGTGGTCATAATGAGCAGAGAATACAAGAAATTTATCTGTTTTTCCCTGAACAAAAGCGGCAATATTTCGTGTTTCATATTCCTGTAGAAATTGATTTTCTACATCTATAAGTATTTTTTTAGAATGCAATGAAATATTTTCTCTTTTAACTTTTATTATTGTTGAATTTCCCTCTTTCATAGATGGCGAAAAAATTAAATCTTTATCATAAACTTCTATATAAGCTGGAGTTTTAAAAGTATTAAAATAAATTAAAGTCTCTAAGATTTGTAATGTTTCTTTATTAGAAACTCCAACAGTGTCAATTAAAATAACTTTTTCTGAAAAATTTTTTTTCTTAAATTCATCAAATAATTTTTGATTTTGCAGAATTAGTTTGTTCAACAAAACAATTTCAAATTCTCCTTTGCAAGATTTTGAAATGCCATCTATTAAATAATTAACGGCAGGAATTAATTTTTTATCATCAATTTCTACCGTCATTTTTCCGGGAAAATTATTTATGGAAATATCAAAATTTTGAAAAAATGAAGTGTCAAATTTTTGCAAAGATATTTTTTCTAATTCTTTTTTTATAAAATTAGACGCAATTTTATCAGCATTATGACTGTAGCCTCTTCCGAGAAATTCTTTAGAACTTAACTTTTTTATAATCTTCTTAGCATATTTTTTATCCTGAGAAAAAGATAAAAAATTAAAAAAAAACATAAAAATTAAGAAAAAAAATTTTTTATTCATTTGAATTTTTTTTTAATTAAAATTTAATTTTTTTTCAAAATAAGGTCGTCGTAAAAAGCTTCTTTATTATCCTTATTTTTTATTACAAATTTTTGCAGATCTTCTGTTGAAGCCGTTAAAAGAAAAGTGTTTTCAGAAGAAATTATATAATCCATTTCAATTTGTTTTTCTCCAATTTGCTTTGTCATCCATTCATAGTCAAACATTTGAATAATAATTTTATCTTTTTCTATTTTTATTTTAGAAAAAGTATGCACAGGAAAAAAATGAGAGCAATACAAATAATTATTAGATTCTAATTTTAATTGACTAATAAAAATATCAATAAAAAAATCATTCCCAATCTTTACCAAAACAGCATTAAATTCTCTTTTTTCGCCTTTTTTTGTATGAATTAATTTATAACTATTTTTCAAAAAATTATCTTTTTCAAAAGTCCAGTTTTCATTTACCTTTTCTTCCATATTTGCCCAAGCACCAAGCAAACTTTCTTTGAAAAAAATATCCTTTGTTTTATAAATAGGATTCAAAGATGGAATCAAAGTGCAACCGACAAATATAAAAGAAACAATTAACAATGTTAATATTCTTTTTATCATCATAACATTAATTTTAATATTTTTTCAATAACGATTTTAAAAGATTTTTATTTTTAATAAAAAAAATTTTTTAACAAAATGATGTTTTTTTTAAGATTTTTTTCATAGAAAATAAATTTGGATTTTTTCTATCACCAAATCTTTATCAAATAGTTTTAATTTATTAAAAAAATCATAGTAATTATTTCTAATAATTTCTTTCAATTTTTTTATTTATGCATATATTTTATTACAAAAAAATATTTTTTTTTTTGAAAAATAATATTTATGATTGTGAATTCTAAAATAGAATTTTTAGAAATTAATTTTATAATTAATAATTATTTTTAAATAAAAATTTATGAAAAATTTTTTTATTTGTTTTATTTGTTTTTTTTTATTGAAATTTTCAATAAATGTCTCATTTTCACAAAAAACAGATGCAAATATATTTGGAGATGTAACTAACAAAGGAGAACATTTACCTTTTGTCAGTGTGTTTATAAAAAACACAAGCATAGGAACTGCTACAAATAATAGCGGTCATTATATGTTAAACAATGTTCCTGAAGGAGAACATATTTTAGTTGCTAAATTTATAGGATATAAGACTTTAGAAAAAACCATTAAAATTATATCAGAAAATAGTATAGAAATTAATTTTGAATTGACAGAAGACTTGATTATGATGGAGCAAGTTGTTGTTTCTGCAAGTAAGAATGAAGTTTCTAAAAAAGAAACTCCTGTTGTTATAAGTGTAATTAGTCCTAAATTGTTCGAAGCTACTCAATCCATTAATTTATCAGAAAGTTTAAATTTCACACCGGGTTTGCGAATTGAAAATGATTGTCAGAATTGTGGATTTACACAATTAAGAATGAACGGATTAGATGGCAATTATTCACAAATTTTAATCAATAGCAGACCAATATTTAGTGCATTAAATGGCGTTTACGGTTTAGAACAAATCCCAACAAATATGATAGAAAGAATAGAAGTTGTTAGAGGAGGAGGTTCTGCTCTTTTTGGTGGAAGTGCCATTGCCGGAACTGTAAATATTATTACTAAGGATCCTTTGAATAATACTTATCAAGTGGGAAGTAATATTGGAATGATAGACAAAGAAACGTCTGATATTTCTTTAACTTTTAATACTTCATTAGTTAGTGAAGAAAATACAAGTGGTATATTTTTGTATGGAATAACGAGAGAAAGAAACCATTACGATGCTAATGGAGATAATTTTTCAGAAATTGCACAATTGAAAAATAATTCTTTTGGCTTTCGTGCATTTTATCGTCCAAGTGCTCTAAGTAGGATTTCCTTAGATTTCAATAAAATTGATGATTTTCGTAGGGGAGGAAATAAATTTGATTATTTACCTCACGAAGCAGATATTACAGAACAAATTGAACACAATACTTTGGGAGGAGGAATTGTTTATGAAACTTACACTTCTATAGAAAGAGATAATAAATTTTCAATTTATGCTTCTGCTCAAAATGTAGATAGAAAATCTTATTACGGAGCAAATCAAGACCACAATGCTTACGGACAAACTGATGACTTATCTTCTTCTATTGGTTCACAATATCATACTAATTTTGATAAATTATTATATTTTCCTTCCGTTTTAACTTTGGGATTAGAAAATAATTTTAATATCTTAAAAGATAATAAATTAGGAAGTAATAATGAAAAGAATAAGATTATTTCTGACCAAAGCTCTAACACCATAGGAGCTTATGCTCAAAATGAATGGGATTTTGGATTTTGTAAAATTTTATTAGGTTTTAGATTTGATAATTATAATATTAAAGATAAAGAGCATAATAATAATGACATAAATGGTAGTGTCATTAATCCAAGAGCAAATTTATTATATGATATAAACGAAGATATACAATGGCGATTAAGTTATTCTACTGGTTACCGTTCTCCACAAATTTTTGATGAAGATTTGCACATTGAAACATCCGGAGCAAGGCGTGTTATTCATAAAATTGATAATGAATTAGAAGAAGAAAAATCGCAAAGTATAAGTTCATCTATTAATTACGAATTTAATGACGATGATTTATTATTTAATTTCTTAGCTGAAGGATTTTATACAAAATTATCAAATCCGTTTACCAATGAATTTTCTGATATAGATGAATTTGGAAATATTGTTTATACAAGAGTAAATGCTAAAGATGGGGCAAAAGTTATGGGTGTTAATTTAGAATTAAATATTATGCTTTCTTACAAATCAAACATTCAAATTGGCGGAACTATACAAGAAAATAAATATGAAAGTTTACAAAATTGGGGAGATAAAGAAACAAGTTTATCTAAGGATATTTTAAGAACACCTAAAGATTATGCTTATATTGTTTTTAATTATGATTTTACAAGACGTTTTAAAAGCTATATAAATGGAACTTATACAGGTGAAATGTTAATTCCTCATTTTGGTGTAGAAGAAATAATTGAAAATGATATTACCACAACAGAAAAATTAGAAAAATCACCTAAGTTCTTCGATTTTACTATTAAATTAGCTTATGATTTTAGATTGTCTAAGGACATTTTATTAGAAATTAATGGTGGAATACAAAATATTTTCAATTCTTATCAAGATGATTTTGATAAAGGAATAAATAGAGATGCTGGTTATATTTATGGTCCTATGCGTCCAAGAACATTTTTCTTTGGTGTTAAAATCGGAAATTTAATTTGAAAACTAATATTAAAAAAAAAAAATTTGAAAAATAAAAAAAATAATTTAATAATTTAAAATCATTAAAATTTTGGCGTTTTTTCAAAAAAATTTTTTTTT
>JAOZVH010000032.1:0-3041 GCA_029938235.1 Bacteroidales bacterium | reverse complement strand
TTGCCGTTTTTTCAAAAAAATTTTTTTTTAATAATTTAAAATCATTAAAATTTTGCCGTTTTTCAAAAATCGTCCAAAATTTAATAATTATTGAAATTAAAAAAATATTTTTTCAAAATTCGGCAAAATTTTGCTCTCCTAATGAAATTTATTATAAATTTGTAAAAACTAATTTCAAAGAGAAAGTTGCATTTATGACTTGAATATAGCTTTTTAAAAATTTCAAAAAAATAATTTTTTTTTTAATATTTTTATTGTAATTTTATTAAATTATTTTAATTTTGTTGAAAATTTATTTTGCAAAAAATGTCAAAAAAAGAAGATTTTATAAAAAAAATTGAAAAAAGAAATTCTATTTTTCTTTTATGGCTTATCATTATAATGCTTATTTTGGGATTTTTTTATCAAAAAAATAATGATATAAATATATCAAAAATTGAAGAAAATATAAAAATAAGAAAAGAATTTATAGAAAATTTGAAGAATTTACATATTTCTTTTAAAAAAGTTGAAGTTTTACATTCAAATTTTTTACTAAGTGATGAATCTGATATTTTACAAAATTTTAAAAATTCAAAAAAAAATGTTTTTGATAAAATAAATTTTTTAAAAAATTTTTACGACACACATGAAATTAATAAAAAAATTGAAAAATTAAATTTATATATTTCTGATTTATTTTCAAAATTAACACAAAATATTAATATAAAAAAAACAAATCCTATAGAAACTTCTTTTATAGAAGACTTTTTTCTTTTAGAAAAAGTGAAAATATTAAGAATTAAAAATTTAATAGAAGAGATAGAATTTTATGAAAAAAAATTACAAAAAAAAAATTTTAAAGCATTAGAAAAATATAAAAAAGAAAATTCAATTTTTGAGATTATTTTTTATTCGATAATTTTATTTATAAACTTATTTTTAATTTTTTCTATAAAAACAATTAAAAATAATATAATAGAATTATTTGAAAATCTAAGAAATATAAATAAAAAATACATTTTTGACGATAAAGAGGAAAAAAATAAAAATGAGATATTTTTAATAGAAAAAAATTTAGAACAAATTATAAATCACATAAAACAAATTGCAAAAAACAATTTTCACGAAACATTTAATGAAATTTCTGATAAAAATATTAAATTCAATAAAACAAATTTAACCGGAGAACTATTTAATTTAAGAGAATTATTATTAAATAATTTACAAGAAAAAGAAAAAAATAATTTAGAAAATGAAAAGAAAAGATGGATAAATAAAGGTGTTTCTAATTTTGTAAATATTTTAAGAAAAAATAATGACAATGTGGAAAATTTAAGTTATAAAATAATAACAAGTCTCATTCATTATCTCGAAGCAAATCAAGGGGGTTTATTTGTTATGAATGATAAAAAAACTTATCTTGAATTAATTGCATCTTATGCTTTCGACAGGAAAAAATTTTTAGAAAAAAAGATTTATTTAGGAGAAGGTCTCATTGGAACTTGTGCATTGGAGAAAAAAACTATTTTTATAAAAAAAGTCCCAAATGATTATATGGAAATAACTTCCGGAATGGGAGGAACAAATCCAAATTCTTTGTTGATAGTTCCTTTGAAATTAGAAAATGAAATAATGGGAATAATAGAATTAGCTTCTTTTGAAGAATTTACAAAAGAAAAAATTGAATTTTTAGAACTAATTAGTGAAAATATTGCTTCTACTTTTAATTCATTGAAAATCAATATAAAAACAAAAGAACTATTAAAATTATCAAATGAAAAGCAAAAAGAAAAAGAAGCAACAGAAGAAGAAATGAGACAGAATATGGAAGAGTTAAAGGCGATACAAGAAGATTTGGAAAGAAAAGAAATAGAAAGTAGAGAACAATTAAATGCAATTAATGAAACTAATATTATCGCTGAATTTGATTCAGATGGAAATTTTTTAAATGTAAATAAAAATTTTTGTAAAGCATTTTCTTATAATAAAAATGAAATTTTAAATAAAAAAGACAAATTTTTCTTAAAAAAAGATTTTGAAATTGAAGAATATAATAAATTATGGTCTGATTTAAAGAATAAAAAATTTTATAAAGGAGAATTTCTAAGAATTGGAAAAAATAATAAAGAAGTTTATTTACATGGAACTTATGCACCAATATTTAATTTAGATGGAAAATGTGATAAAATTTTGATGATATGTTTTGATATTACAAAAAACAAATTACAAGAAATAGAATTGAAAGAAAAAAATTTAAAAATAGAAAAAGTAAGTGAAAGAAATCAAAAAAATCAAAAAATTTTAGAGAAAGCTTTAAAAAATATGAGAAAAAAACGAAAATAAAACATTAAATTTAATGTTTTATTTTTAATGTTTTATTTTTTTATGCTTGTGCTGTTATTCCGCCAAAATTCATAGGCATCATAGGAGAACCTCCTCCTCCTTTTGTTTTAATTTTTCCATTTATTGCCTCGTATTTTTCAACGTTATCTTTCAATGCAAACAACAAACGTTTTGCGTGCTCAGGAGTTAAAATAATTCTAGATTTTACACTGGCTTTTGGTATTCCGGGCATTATTCTTATGAAATCCAAAATAAATTCCGAATTAGAATGAGTTATAATTGCAAGATTTGCATATTTTCCCTGAGCAACTTCCTGAGATAATTCAATATTAATTTTATTTTTTTCCATTTTCAAAAATTTTTTTATAAAATACAAAGGTAATATTTTTTTCAAAAAAACGTGAAAATTTCATTTTTTTTTAAATTATAAAAAACCATAAAAAAATGCCATTTTTTTCAAAAAATTTTTTTTAATTATAAAAAATGACGCTTTTTTGAAATTTTTTTTTATAAAAAATCATAAAAAAATTTCATTTTTTTCAAAAAAATTTTTTTTTAATTTTTAAAATCATTAAAAAAATGTCGTTTTTTTGAAAAAAATTTTTCCTCATTTCTCATTAAAAAAATGTCGTTTTTTTGAAAAAATTTTTCCTCATTTCTCATTAAAAAAATACTTCTTTAATTTCTTCTAAATTTACATACCACAAATAAGATTT
>JAOZVH010000205.1 GCA_029938235.1 Bacteroidales bacterium | reverse complement strand
ATAAAAATTTAAAATTCATAATTTTTTGTATTTTTACGAAAAATTGTGAATCATTTTTTATAAAAAAAATTTAAAAAAAATGGCATTTGATAAATTTGTATTGCGTCATAATGGAGTTCGTGAAAATGAGATTCCTAAAATTTTAGAGAAAATAGGTGTTTCATCTGTAGATGAATTGATAGATTTAACTGTTCCTGCTTCCATTCGTTTGCAAGAAAATTTAAAATTAGATATTGAGATTAGTGAGTATGAATATTTTAAATTGATAAAAAATATTGCTTCTAAGAATAAAATTTTCCGAACTTTTATTGGGCAATCTTTTTATGAAAGTGTTTTACCTGCTGTTATTCAAAGAAATATTTTAGAAAATCCGGTTTGGTACACTTCATATACGCCTTATCAAGCTGAAATTTCTCAGGGTCGTCTTGAAGCTTTATTAAATTTTCAAACTGTTATTACTGATTTAACAGGAATGAAAATTGCAAATGCGTCTTTGCTTGACGAAGCAACTGCCGCTGCCGAAGGAATGATAATGTTATTTAATTCTCGTAAACGACCAGCAATAAAAAAAGGTGTTAATGTATTTTTTGCTGATAAAAATATTTTTCCACACACTCTTGATGTTTTAAAAACTCGTGCCGAAGCTTTGAATATTGATTTACAAATTGGAGATTTCAAAGATTTCAAATTTAATGATAAGGTTTTTGGTTCTATTTTACAATATCCAAATTCTAATGGAGAAATTATTGATTATGAAGATTTTACAAAAAATGCTCATAAAAATAAAGCTGAAGTTGTTGTAATTGCGGACATTTTAAGTTTAGCAATATTAAGTCCTCCGGCGGAATGGGGAGCAGATATTGTTGTTGGTTCTACTCAACGTTTTGGTATTCCTATGGGTTATGGTGGACCTCATGCTGGGTATTTTGCGACGACAGAAAAAAAGAAAAGAAATATTCCCGGCAGAATAATTGGAATTTCTAAGGATAAAAATGAAAAGAAAGCTTTTCGCATGGCTCTTCAAACTCGTGAACAGCACATAAAAAGAGAAAAAGCAACTTCTAATATTTGTACTGCTCAGGCATTATTAGCAACTATGGCTGGAATGTTTGCTGTTTATCATGGTGAAGATGGAATTAAAAATATTGCAAATGATGTTCATAGAAAAGCAGGAATTTTAAGTGAAGAAATTGAAAAATTAGGATATAAACAATTAAACAAAAATTTCTTCGACACTTTAAAAATAGAAGTTCCTGAAAATATTTCTTTGAAAAAAATTGAAGAAATTGCCTTAGAAAAAGAAATTAATTTTTATTATCCGTGTGATAATAATTTAATGATTTCAATTAACGAAACGACTTCTATAAAAGATATTAATGATATTTTAGAAATTTTTGCTTTCGGAAAAAACTTTAAAAAAATTGACGAAATTAGAGAAAAAAATTTTTTCGAAAATAAATTTTCAAGAAAAAGTGGTTTTTTAAAATCTGATGTTTTTAATATGTATCGTTCGGAAACAGAAATGATGCGCTACATAAAAAAATTAGAACGCAAAGATTTTTCTCTTACACATTCGATGATTTCTCTTGGTTCTTGCACTATGAAATTAAATGCTGCTGTTGAAATGCTTCCTTTAAGTTGGGCGGAATTTGGAAATTTGCATCCATTTGTTCCTACTGAACAGGCAATGGGTTATCAACAATTATTTAAGGAATTAAAAGAAGATTTAAAAGTTATTACAGGTTTTGACGACATTAGTTTTCAACCAAATTCCGGAGCTTCGGGCGAACATGCTGGTTTATTAATTGTAAAAAAATATCACGAAAGCATAGGAGAAAAAAATAGAAATATTGTTTTGATACCTTCTTCGGCACACGGAACAAATCCTGCAAGTGCAGTTATGGCTGGTTTAAAAGTTGTGATAGTTGATTGTGATGAAAATGGAAATATTGATATAGAAGATTTAAGAAAAAAAGCGGAATTACACAGCAATAATTTGTCTTCTTTTATGGTAACTTATCCATCTACACACGGTGTTTTCGAGAGCAAAATTATGGAGATGAATGAAATAATCCATAAAAACGGCGGACAAGTTTATATGGACGGAGCAAATATGAATGCACAAGTTGGTTTAACTAATCCTGCAAAAATAAATGCTGACCTTTGTCATTTGAATTTACATAAAACTTTTGCTGTTCCACACGGCGGAGGTGGACCCGGTGTTGGACCTGTTTGTGTTGCAAAACATTTGTCTGAATTTTTACCCACTCACACTTTTGTAAAAACTGGCGGTAAAAATGGAATTTCTGCCATTGCTTCTTCGCCTTATGGAAGTGCAAGTATTTTGATGATTTCGCATTCTTATATAAAAATGCTTGGTGCATCATCTTTGAAAGAAGTAACAAAAATGGCTATTTTAAATGCTAATTATTTAGCGTCTTCTTTGAAAGATTATTTTGAAATTCTTTATACAGGAGAAAATGGAAAAGTTGCTCACGAAATGATCTTAGATTGTAGAAGTTTCAAAAAAATTGCTGATATTACAGAGGCAGATATTGCGAAAAGATTAATGGATTATGGTTTTCACGCTCCAACTTTATCTTTTCCTGTTCACGGAACTTTGATGGTTGAACCAACAGAAAGTGAAAGTTTACAAGAATTAGATAAATTTATAGAGGCAATGATTTCAATTTATAATGAAATTATGGAAATAAAAGATGGTAAAGCAGATAAAATAGATAATGTTTTAAAAAATGCTCCACACACAGCAGAAACACTTATTTCTGACAATTGGAAACATTCTTACAGTAGAGAAAAAGCAGCTTACCCATTAAAATGGGTAACAGAAAATAAATTTTTTCCGGCAATTAGTCGTATTAATGATGCTTTTGGAGATAGAAATTTAGTTTGTTCTTGCAATTAAATTTTTTTAATCTTTCCAAATTATTTAATAATTTGGAAAGATTAAAAAAAATTGTATTTTTATTAAAAACACTAAAATTTTGGGCGTTTTTTGAAAAAAAATTTTTTCGAAATTAAAAATTATTAAATTTTTGGACGATTTTTGAAAAAAAAATTTTTTTTAATTTTCAAAATAAAAACATTAAAATTTTGGACGATTTTGAAAAAAATTTTTTTTATTTTGAAAATAAAAAATATTAAAATTTTGGACGAATTTTGATTTTTTTTAATATAAATTAAATATGAATAATTGTGCGGTGAAAACACCGCACAAGCGCAGGATGATCTTCGCTATTTACAAGCAAAGACCATTTGAATTTAAATGATATAATAAGATATAAAAAAATTTAATTTTTTTACTTAAACATTCTTAGTTTAACAGGAAGAGGTAAATATTCAATTTTATATCCCTTAGGTAAAATAATTTCATCAAAAACTTTATTTACTTTTAAGCTATCTTGATTGATTTTAACATCTTTAAAAGTAAATTGTTCTATTTGCATTTTTCTTGTATCTATATTTTGGGTATTTGTAACGAGCTTGTAAAGCAAATAATCTTTTTTACCAATAAAAAAATTATTTTTAAGTTTATAAACACTGCTATTTTTTAATAAAATTTCTACATTCCAACAATCTATATTGTTGATTTTTTCAGAGCCTATCAAGCTTATCTTTATTTTGTCTTTATTATATAAATATTGTTCTGTTTGAAAAGTGTATTTAGGAAGTAAAAGATCAATCCAATAAGGATATAAAGTAGGAGGCATATTTTCCTGTATATTGATGTCATTAATAGATAATGTTTTTTCTTTTCCTATTTTTTCAAAAGCATATATTTTTTTCCCATCATAAATCGCTTTTTTTCTTACCTTTTTTTTACCTTTTTCTATACGATATTTTACGTTTACACAACACTTATACCCTAATAAAGTATCTTTAGTATTTTTCGATATCAAAATATTACCGTATTTTTCTCTTCTATCTCCTGAAAATCCATTAAATCTATATTCAAATTTGTAAAAAGTATTTTGGATTTTTTCAGTTTTTTTTTGATAAGAAAAAAATATGTCGTCAGCTGTCAAAGTTTGTTCTTGAGCAAACAAAAAAAAGTTATTCATTATGAATAACAATATTAAAAAAATATACTTCATCTTCATCATAAAAAATATAGGAAAATATAATATATTAAAGAGTTTTTTTTATATTATATTTTCTCTGTTTAGATTAATTTGTTACCAAGTAACAAGCCAAGAATTTGAAAAAAGTGGAGGACAATCATATTTTTCAACTTTTACTGTTTTTCCTTGCTCTCTTAAAGTTGCTGCTCTTTTGTCTGCATCACCTTTATGAAAGTAAACAGCACTTTTCGGTAAAAAATTAGCATCAAAAAAGTCTTCCACATCTTTTTCTGTTCCATAAACAAAAAAAGTTTCGCCATTTTGATCAACAAAGACACCAAGCATCATTCCTTCTGACAAATTTTCTAATATATCTAAAATTTCAGGAGCATTTGCGTTATAAATTATTACTCCATTTTCTCCGTTTTTTTTGGCTGTATCTTGCCATGTATACAATACCCACCAAGGTTCAACATATTTTACTTTACTACCAATATGTCCTTTTCCTTCTCTTAACGCTTCTGCTTCCGTCTCGTGACCAGAATGTGGAGCTAAAACTTTTTTCAGTAAAATATTATAAGAATTAATATAATCCATAACATCGGAACTTTCTCCAAAAATATAGAACTCATTACCTTTCATATCACTAACTAAATATAAGACCATCCCCTCTTTAGTGAAATTTAATTCATCAATTTCATCTTCATTTCCAAGTTGGATAATGACTATATCTGTATTCTTCTGAATATACTCTGTTCCTGTTCTATTAACAGCCTCTTCTTCCTTTTGGCAAGATACAATAAACAAGCCAAAAACCAAAACTAAAATTACCAAAGAATTTTTTAACATAATTTTATAAATTATTTTTAAAATATTTAAATTATAATTAATAATGATGCAAAATTAGTAATAAAAAATCAACTTCCAAATTTTTTATCGTTTTTTTTATCTTTTTAAAATAAACATTATTCTAAACATATTATCCATATGCGTCAAGCGTCCACGCTTGATTTGGTATTCCATGCGTCAAGCGTCCACGCTTAATTTTCCGAAATCAAGCGTGGACGCTTGACGCATAAGGTCCGAAATCAAGCGTGGACGCTTGACGCATAAGGGTTTTTTATTTTAAAATTAAAAAATATTAAAATTTTGGACGATTTTTTGAAAAATTTTTTTAATTTTGAAAATTAAAAAATGTTAAAATTTTGGACGAATTATGAAAAAAAATTTTTTTATTTCGAAATTAAAAATATTGAAATTTTGGTCGTTTTTTGAAAAAAAATTTTTTTTATTTTGAGATTAAAAAATATTGAAATTTCGCGTGTCCGGGAGAGGGCCTCGGAGGCATGTTCTCAGGATGCTCCACGATCAAGATCTTCGACTCCCGTGTCCGGATGTACAACGAAGTGTTCATCATCCTCGTCGGCATTCTCGTTCTCGTGACGATCACACTCGTCATCAAACGAACTCGCCTCGGGATGATCATCCGCGCCGGTGTTCAAGACTCCGAGATGGTGGAAGCGCTCGGGATCAACGTGAGACGGGTCTTCACCATCACATTCGGCATCGGTGTCGCCCTGGCCGCGCTCGGCGGCGTCATCGCCGCACCGGCGATCGGACTCAATACGGGCATGGGTGCCACCGTGCTGCTGCTTGCTTTGATCGCCATGGCGATCGGCGGATTGACGAGCTTCCCCGGCGCCGCGGTGGGAGCCGTGATCGTGGGCCTCCTCCAACAGTTCATGATCAAGTACGGCAGCATCGGGATACCGGTCCCGTGGATGGACGAACCGTTCAAACCGTCACCCGTCCTCGTCCCCGCTTCAGCGATCCTTGTGATGATCGTCGTGCTGCTCGTCCTTCCCCACGGATTCTTCGGGAGGGAGGAGTGAGATGACCGAAGCCTCTCCCAAACGACCGAACTTCCTGACCCGTCACGGGATGCTCATCTTCGTCGTCACCCTCGCCATCCTCTTCCCGTTCATCGTCGGTCTCATCGAAGGCCAGTCCCCCGCAACGGTGATCGCGTCGGAAGGGGGGAACTCCAAGTTCCTCATGGGCCTGGCGGTCGAGGTCTTCATCCTCGCGCTGTTCGCCCTCTCCTACGACGTCCTGCTCGGGATCACGGGTCTCCTTTCGTTCGGACACCAGATGTTCTTCGCCGTGGGCGCCTACGGATCCGGCATCATGCTGAAATCCCTCGGCTGGTCGCTGCCCCTCACACTCCTGGGAA
>JAOZVH010000204.1 GCA_029938235.1 Bacteroidales bacterium | reverse complement strand
AAAAATTTTTTTTTCAAAAAACGCCAAATTTTTATGATTTTAAATTATCAAAAAAATTTTTTTTTCAAAAAACGCCAAATTTTTATGATTTTAAATTATCAAAAAATTTTTTTCAAAAAAACGATAAATTTTAATGTTTTTAAATTATTAAAAAAAAATTTTTTTCAAAAAAACGATAAATTTTTATGATTTTAAATTATTAAAAAAAAAGTTTTTTTTCAAAAAAACGATAAATTTTAATGATTTTAAATTATTAAAAAAAAAGTTTTTTTTCAAAAAACGATAAATTTTAATGATTTTAAATTATTAAAAAAAAATTTTTTTACAAAAAAACGCCAAAATTTTATGAATTAAATTATTAAAAAAAATTTTTTTCAAAAAAAACGCCAAATTTTTATGAATTAAATTATTAAAAAAAAATTTTTTTCAAAAAATGCCAAATTTTAATGTTTTTAAATTATTAAAAAAAAAATTTTTTCAAAAAAACGCCAAAATTTTATGAATTAAATTATTAAAAAAAAAATTTTTTTCAAAAAAACGCCAAAATTTTATGAATTAAATTATTAAAAAAAATTTTTTTTCAAAAAACGCCAAATTTTTATGAATTAAATAAAAAAAAAATTTTTTCAAAAAACGCCAAAATTTAATGTTTTTAAATTATTAAAAAAAAAATTTTTTCAAAAAAACGCCAAAATTTTATGAATTAAATTATTAAAAAAAAAATTTTTTTCAAAAAAACGCCAAAATTTTATGAATTAAATTATTAAAAAAAATTTTTTTTCAAAAAACGCCAAATTTTTATGAATTAAATAAAAAAAAAATTTTTTCAAAAAACGCCAAAATTTAATGTTTTTAAATTATTAAAAAAAAAATTTTTTCAAAAAAACGCCAAAATTTAATGAATTAAATTATTAAAAAAAAAATTTTTTCAAAAAAAACGCTAAAATTTAATGAATTAAATTATCAAAAAAATTTTTTTTTCAAAAAACGCCAAATTTTTATGAATTAAATTATCAAAAAATTTTTTTCAAAAAAACGATAAATTTTAATGATTTTAAATTATTAAAAAATTTTTTTCAAAAAAACGATAAATTTTAATGAATTAAATTATTAAAAAATTTTTTTCAAAAAACGATAAATTTTAATGATTTTAAATTATTAAAAAAGGATTTATTATTTATGATAAATCCTTTTATTTAATATTTTATAATTTAAGAAAATTACATTTTCAATAATTTTTCAATTTCTCTGTGTAATTGGTCGTAACGTATTCCCTTAGGTAAAAATACATCTGCTTTAATCCATTGTCTTTCTTGTTTTGTATCCAAACTAAAAGTCATACCTCTTTTAGAAATAACAGCACTAATCATAATGATAGGTAATTTTGGATATTTCTTTTTAGTTCTGTAGCTTAAAATAAAACCACTATCATCTTTTTCCATCATCAAGTCATAAATAGCTAAATCTGGTTTTGTATGCTCCAAAATTTCTTCAGCTTTTTTTTGTCCGTCAGCAATAATCGTTTTGAAACCAAAACTACCAACTACTTTTTCCATTTCTGCCAAGTAATCAGGATCGTCGTCAACGATTAAGATAGTTTTGTTTATTTTCTCTAATTTATCATTAATAATATTCATTTCTATTTTTTTTATAAAACAAATTGCTAAAAAAAATTTAAACAATTTGTTTTCATTTATTTTTAATTATAATAATATATTATCTCTTTTTATATAAGTAGTATGCAATAATTTATGACTTTTAGCACTTAATGGTTTACCAAGATATTGTTGGTAAATTTCAATAATACTTGGATTACGATGAGAAACTTTAATGCTTTCTGTTTCATCAATTTTATATAAAGACTTCATACGAGTCTTTATCGCTTTAGGTTTGCTATTAATAGGCTGACCGCCACCAGCAATACAACCACCCGGACAAGCCATAACTTCTATAAAATGAATATCATCTCTGCCTTCTCTGATTTCTTGTAATAAAGTTTCAGCTTCTTTTAGACCACTAACAACTGCTACACCAAGATTAATTGCACCGATTTTTAAATGAGCTTCTTTTCTTCCTGCATGTCCTCTTACCTCAGGAATTTTAAATTTCTTCATTTCTTTACCAGTGATTTTGGTATAAGATGTACGTAAAGCTGCTTCCATTACGCCACCAGAAGTGCCGAATAATTTACCTGCTGAGCTTCTTGTTCCCAAAGGAGAATCTGCTAATTCGGGTTCTAAATTATCCATATCTATATTAAATAAACGTATTAATTTAGCTAATTCTCTTGTTGTTAAAACCGCATCAACATCAGCAATACCTTTTTGTGTCATTTCGTCTCTTTGCTGCTCGAACTTCTTAGCAGTACAAGGCATTATAGAAACAGAAAAAATATCCTCAGGTTTTAGATTTTCTGTTTCTGCATAAAAACTCTTAATCATTGCACCCATCATTTGTTGGGGAGATTTACAAGTGGAAAGATTTTCTAAAAAATCAGTTTGAAATTGCTCTGCGTATTTTATCCAAGCTGGACAACAACTTGTTATCATAGGTAATTTTCCGCCGTCACCAATTCTTTGAATTAATTCTGCCGATTCTTCCATAATTGTTAAATCAGCAGAAAATGATGTGTCAAAAACAATATCAAAACCAATTTTACGAAGTGCAGAGTTCATTAAACCAATTACATTCGTACCTGTTTTCATTCCAAACTCTTCTGCCAAAGAAACAGAAATAGCCGGAGCATACTGAACAATGACCGTTTTATTAGGATTATTTAAGTTTAATTGTATCTCTTCATAATGCGGTTTTTCATATAAAGCACCTGTTGGACAAACCATAATACACTGACCACAATTTACACAACTTGAAATATTTAAACCTTCTTCATAAGCAGTACCAACTATAGTTTTATTTCCACGACTGATAAAATCTATAGCCGAAACTCCTTCTATCTCTTCACATACTCGTACACATCTACCACATAAAATACATTTTGCAGTATCTCTTATCAAACTTACACTTGATAAATCTAAATGATAATTATTTTTATTGCCAGAGTTTTTACGCTCACGAATATTTAATTCTTCAGCAAGACTTTGTAATTCACAACTTTTGTTTCTTGCACAATATAAACAATCATCTGGATGATTAGACAAAAGCAATTCTATAATTATTTTTCTTGATTTTATAACTCTATTGGAATGAGTTTTGATTTTCATTCCATCATAAACTGGATACGAACAAGCGGTAATTAAATTTTTTGCGCCTTCTACTTCCACAACACACATCCTACAAGCACCTGTCGGAAATAAATCTTTTATCCAACATAAAGTTGGAACAGACATACCATTACGTTGTAAAGCGGATAAGATGGTTTCACCTTTTTTGGCTTTTATTTTATTATTATTAACTTCTATTTGTATAGCCATTTTTTTAATTTTTTTGAGATTTTCAATAAATTTTTTTATAATTAACTAATCTCTATTGCATCAAATTTACAAATATCAAAACAATTTCCACAAGCAATACATTTGTCTTCTACTATAAAATGAGGTGTTTTCCTTGCACCAATAATTGCATCTGTCGGACATTTTTTAGCACAAACAGTACAACCTGTACATTTATCCACATCAATTTTGAAAGTTCTTAAATCTTGACAAACATTTGCTCTACAATATCTATCAAAAACATGCTCTTCGTATTCATCTCTAAACCATCTTACAGTAGATAATACAGGATTCGGTGCTGATTGACCTAAACCACAAAGTGAAGTATCTTTAATTACTTCCGCTAATTCTTCCAAATGAATAATCCCCTTAAATCTTTCTAATGTTTCATTGCCGTGAAGATTAAAAGGACGTTTAGTAATGTTTTCTAAAATCTCTAACATTCTTCTTGTTCCCTCTCTACAAGGAATACATTTTCCACAACTTTCTCTTTGTATAAAATCCATGAAAAATTTCGCTACGTCCACCATACAAGTATCTTCGTCCATAACAACCATTCCACCAGAACCCATCATTGCTCCAACTTCCAAAAGAGACTCGTACTCAACAGGAATATCTAAATTTTCCTCAGTAATACAACCTCCAGAAGGACCACCCATTTGTACAGCTTTGAATTTTTTACCATTAGGAACACCGCCAGCCATATCATAAATAATATCTCTGATTTTTGTTCCCATAGGAATTTCTAATAATCCTGTCAAAGTAATTTTACCTGATAAAGCAAAAACTTTCGTTCCTTTACTTTTTTCAGTTCCCATTGCAGCATACCAACTTGCCCCTTTGCGAATAATAGACGGTATATTAGAAAGTGTTTCTACATTATTAATAATTGTAGGTTTTCCAAATAAACCACTTATCGCAGGAAAAGGCGGACGCGGACGAGGCATACCTCTTTTTCCTTCAATACTGTGAATTAATGCTGTTTCTTCACCACAAACAAATGCACCTGCACCTTTTTTAATAATTAAATCAAAATTGTGTCCTGTACCTAATATATTTTTACCAAGAAGATTATAATTTTTAGCTTGTATGATTGCTTTTTCTAATCTTTCTATTGCCAAAGGATATTCGGCACGTATATAAACATAGGCTTTACTTGCTCCAATTCCGTAAGCAGCGATTGCCATACCTTCCAATAAACTATGCGGGTCGCCCTCAATAACTGCCCTATCCATAAAAGCACCTGGGTCGCCTTCATCAGCATTACAAATCAAATATTTTTGATTGCTTTTTTCCTGAGATGCAAATTTCCATTTTTTACCTGTTGGAAATCCGCCTCCTCCACGACCACGTAAACCACTTTTTTCAATTTCATTACAAATTTTAGATGGTTTCTTTTTGTTTAATGTATTCCATAAAGCTTTGTAACCTTCTCTTGCGATATATTCATTAATATTGACAGGGTCAATAATACCGCAATTTTCTAAAACAACTCTTTTTTGATGTACAAAAAATGGGTGTTCTTCTAAAAATGGAACATTATTCCATTTCTTTCCTGTATTTTTAAATTGTGCTAAAATAGAATGTCCTTCTAATTTACCGCTAAAAACATCATCTAAAATCTTATTAACTTTATCAGCATTTACATTTTCAAATGATATTCTGGCTTTATTAGGTAATTGAACATCTAATAAAGGTTCAGACGAGCATAAACCTATGCAACCAAGTTCAATAATATCAGCATCTATATTTTTAGATGCAAGATATTCTTTTGTTCTTGTTAATGTTTTGGCAGCACCAGCACCTAAACCACAAGTACCTGCACCGATATAAATCGTTGGTTTAGAAACTTTTTCTCTTCTTAACAAAGCTAAAGTTTCATCAACTATCGTCTTGTTGCTTGATTTTGCAAAAAGAACATTTTTTATTAAAATATCTTTATAATTTGGATTATAATTTGACATAACTTATTTTTCAATGATTGTAAATGATAAACAGAGCCAAAAATTTAATATAAAATTATTTCTTTTTATCTGCCTTAGTTTTTTTTTTACTTTTTTTTTTTTTTGTACTATGATAAATTTCAATAATAGAACGAATACTTTCGCTAGTTACCTTAGCATGAAATTCACCATTTACAGAAATCACTGGTGCTAAACCACAAGCACCAATACATGCCACAACTTCTATACTAAATAGACCATCTTTTGTCGTTTCACCTGCTTTTAAGCTCAAAATTTTTTCAAACTCTTCTAAAACAGTTGCTGAACCCAAAACATGACAAGCTGTACCCCTACAAATCTGAATATGATATTTACCGATCGGCTCAAATCTAAATTGATTATAAAAGGTCGCGACACCAAAAATTTTACTGGTAGGAAGTTGAAGATGTTTACCAACTTCTACGATAGATTCCTTAGATAAAAAACCTAATTCTTCTTGTATCTCTTGTAAAATAGGAATTAAACTATCTCTTTTTTCATTGGGATGTTTTTCCAATATACTTGCAAAACTTTTTCTCATCTACGTCTTTGTCTTTATTATTTTTTTCACAAAGAAAAAAATAATATATGTATAAAAAAAATAAATAATGAAAAAAATATTGAGGCTATAAATAGTGAAATTTAATTTTTATGGTATTTTTTTTCGTAAAAATGAAATCCATAAATTGTTTTTTTTTACATTTTTTGTATCTTACAAAAAATTGAAACTTATATAAATATTAATCGCTTAACAGAAAATATTGAATTTTGAAAAAAAAATTTTTTTCAAAAATCGTCCAAAATTTCAATGTTTTTTAATTTCAAATTAAAAAAAATTTTATTTAAAAAACGCCCAAAATTTCAATGTTTTTTAATTTCAAA
>JAOZVH010000203.1 GCA_029938235.1 Bacteroidales bacterium | reverse complement strand
TTTGATAAAAAAAATATTACATTTCACAAAAAGGTTCGAAGAACCAAAATTTTTTCAAAAAAAATGACGAAATTTTAATTTTTTTTAACTTCAAAAAAAATTTTTTTTTTCAAAATCATCCAAAATTTTAATATTTTTTAAAAAATGTGCTTTTAAACAATAAGATATTAAAAAAAATGATTTTTTTGTATAAAAAAAATTTTATATGAAAAAGCAAAACATTTTATTTTTCTTTTTATTGCTTTTTAGTTTTTCAAGTTTTGCACAACATGAAATTATAAAAACAGATGAAGAAAAACAAGCATGGTGGAATAAATTAACAGAGGTATGGAAAGCTGAATTTAAACGACATATCAATATTGAGCATAAACCAACCATTGAAGAAATTAACAAAATCTTAAATTTAAGATTTTTGAATATTTCTGGAGAATGGAATGGAGAGAAGAATATTCATAATTTAGAACCAATATGTTATTTTTATCAACTGAAAAAGTTAGATTGTTCTCATACTAATATTTCTGATTTAGAGCCTATTAAAAATTTAAAAAAATTAGAAAATTTAGATTTAAGTAAAACTTTTGTAAATGATTTAAAAGCTATTTCTAAATTAAAAGAATTAAATTATTTAAGTTTAGCTTATACAAGTGTAAAAAGTTTAAGACCTATTCGTCGATTAAAAAAATTAGAAAATTTGTATTTTTTTGAAACAAAAGTTAAAAGTTTAAGACCAATACGTTATTTAAAAAATTTAAGATATTTATATTTTTCTAATACACCAGTTGAAACATTGAGACCGATTAGACATTTAAGAGGAATCACTGGATTAGGTCTTAATGATACACAAATTACTTCTTTACAAGCTATTAAAGATTGGTCGCAGTTAAAATTTTTGAGTTTTAGTGGAGATAATATTTCTAATTTAAATATATTAAATAATTGCAAACGCTTAGAAGTTTTAAGTTTACATTCTACTACAAAAGATAATTTAAGTTTTATTCAAAAACATAAAAATCTAAAAGAAATATTTATTTATAATTCCAATATTAAGAGCCTAAAAGGTATAGAAAAGTTCAAAAAATTAGCATATATATATCTTTATCAAGTGAATATAAAAAATTTAAAAGGATTAAGAGACTTAGAAAATTTAGATAGTTTAGGAATAACAAATTGTAATCTTTTGAAAGATTTAAGTGGTTTAGAAAATTTAAAAAATCTACAAAAAATTGTAATTTGGGGTACAGATATTGAATCCTTAAAAGGAATTGAAAATTTAACTTCATTAAAAGAATTAAAATTATGGAATACAAAAATTACAAGTTTAGAGCCTTTGACTAATTTGGTGAATTTAGAAATATTAGATGCTCATTGGTACTGTTGTTCAGAGACTTTCGTAGGACTTCGGAGTTTAAAAGGAATGGAAAATTTAAAAAAATTAAGAGAATGTACTTTACATAATACAAATGTAATGAATATAGATATTATCAAAAATTTGTCCAATTTAGAGGAATTGTTATTGCATTCAAATTTAGGTGGTAGATTTTCTACCTATCCCTATATAAATTATCCTGATAGTATGGTAAATTATTGTTTAATCAAGGATTCTATTTTTTTTCATCAGCTTAAAAAGCTAAAAAGATTATATTTATATAATAATATTTCAGCACAAAATTTCAAAGAAATTTGTCAATTAACAAACTTAGAAAACTTATCTATCAATTGTGATTCTGTCCATAGTTTTAAACTTTTGTCTAATTTGAAGAATCTAAAATACTTTCATTTTGAGGGAAATAAATTAGAAAAAGATACAACTAACCGTTATTATCCTTTTAAAACTGCTTACTTAGATTTTGATTTAAAAAGTATGTCAGATTTAAAAAATTTACAAGGAATTTCTTTAAGTAATGTGAATATTAAAGATATAAGCCCTCTTCAAAAGTTAAAAAATTTAGAATATTTAAATTTAAAAAATACAAAATTGAACGATCTTAGTCCGATTGCTTATTTAAGTAATTTAAAAAAATTGTCTTTATCTGATACAAGTATTCAGCAAATAAATTTTATTAAAGATTTAAAAAAATTAGAAACTTTTGATTATTCGATTGAACATATTGAAAATATCACGCCATTACGTCATTTGGAAAATTTGAAAAAATTAACTTGTTCTTACAAAGATATTGACACTTTATCTACACTTAAAAATTTAGAAGAATTAAATATTTCTGATTTAGATGCCAAAGATTTAAAATTTTTAAAGCATTTTAAAAAATTAAAAATATTGAATTTGAGCGGTAAATTAGAAACTTTGGAAGGTATTGAGTATCTTTATTTTTTACAACATTTAGATGTTGGTTCTACAAAAATTAAAAGTTTAGAGCCATTAAGTAATTTACAAAATTTAAAAAAAATAGATGTTTCAAATACTGAAATTATTAATTTAGAAGGATTAAGTAAGTTACAGAACCTAAGAGAATTAAATGTTTCAAATACACAAATTGCTGATTTAGAGCCATTAAGTAATTTGAAAAACTTAAGGGTATTAGATCTTTCAAATACAAAAATTACGAATTTAGAAGCATTAAGTAATTTGCATAATATTAGAAGATTAGATATTTCAGAGACAGAAATTCTTGATTTAAAACCTTTAAAAAAACTCCATTCTTTAGAAGAAATTAATTTAAGAGAAACTAAAATAATAAATCTAAACAAAGAAAATTTAGGAGAAATAATAAATTTCATTTTTGAAGAAATAATATACATAATTTTTGATTATGAGTTTGATTATGACTATGATAATGAAATTCAAAAATTTAAAAAAGAACATCCTGATTGTCGTATAAACTACTATTATTAAAATTCAAATTAAAAAAACAAAAAATTTTATTTTTCTTTTTATTGCTTTTTAGCTTTTCTGCTTTTGCTCAAAATGATGTTTTAAAAACAGATGAAGAAAAACAAGCATGGTGGAATAAATTAACAGAGCTATTGAAAGCTGAATTTAAACGACATATCAATATTGAGCATAAAACAACCATTGAAGAAATTAGCCATGCGGCTGTGCAGTGTTTTTACCACGCATTAAATATTAATACATGATGATTTAAAAATATTAAAATTTTGGACGATTTTTGAAAAAATTTTTTTTTAACATTGGATTTTTTTTTAATACCAATGTTTAGACATCATCGCATGAATTACAATCTATTTTTTTCAGTATTAGATGATTTATTTTTTTTCTTTCGAGCCTTAGGATTTGAATTTATTGTAAATAAGGCATACAGAGTAAATGTTTGCGTTTTTCTTTTTTGATAAAAATCAAATGTGAAATCATCATATATTCCTTTATTTTTATCTCTTTTACTATTGAATATGTCATCTATGTAAAATCTAACTTTCAATTTTTTATCTAAAAATGATTTTTGAAGAATAAAATTAGATGAAAAATAATCTTCAATTTCAAGGTATCCATAAACATAAGGTGAAGAATAATACGCTGATAAATTTATCGACCATGTATCGGAAATTTCCCAATCGTTATTTATATTTATGGATAATTTATTTGAATGAAAATCTGTTTCAGACAAAAAGTAGTTTTGATTTTCAAATGTAGTTCCGAAATTTATATACCACCATTTTTTTATGTTATTACCGTAGCTGTAATAAAACCCCAATATTTTACTTTTACCAACATTTTGAGATTGATGATAAATAGCATCATTTTTGGGAAAATACACATTTGATATAAGCTCAGATGTTTTATTGTAAAAAATAGAAAATGAATGTTTTTTTAGATTATAAGAGATGTTAAAGTTATCTCTATATTGTGGTTTTAAATTTGGATTTCCAATTTGATATGTGAAATCATTTACCTTAATTACAAATGGATTAAGAATACTAAAAGCTGGTCTGTCAATTTTTCTATTATAGTTAAATGAAATTGATTGCTCTTTTTTAAACTCTTTTGATAAAAATAATGATGGAAAATAATCAAAATAATTCTGAGAAACAGGAATCTTATTTAATAGATTTTCACCTTCTATTATTGAGTTTTCAAGACGTAAACCAATTTTTAAATAAATGTCTTTAAAAACTTTTGGAGAAACTGTAAGATAAGAAGCGTATATGTTTTCTGAAAAATCATAAGATGAAGTTCTTTGATTGTCAATTTCATATGCTCCAGCCATTAGATTTTCACCAATGGTGTTATTATTCCTTTGTGTAGAAGTAATTTTTACACCTAATGATAAGTCTCCAATTTTTCTAATGGTTTTATCAAAGTCTATTTGTGATGATATTATATTTGTTTTGGCATCGGTTTTACTACGTTCTGTAATATTGTCATAATAATTTTGCGTGTACGCTGTATTAGAATTAAAACTACTTTCAAAATCTTGTTTTGCATAATCACCAATAAATTTAATTTTTCCATTTAAAGTGTCCAACTTTATTGTGTAGTTTATTGAAGTATTAAAATATTTTGTATCACTATTACTTGGTGTTTTAGTTAAACCTTTATCTAAAAGTCCATTATCTAAATAAATATAAGTTTCTGAATTTCCTTTATTTATTTTATCTTTTTCTGTTGAATAAAATTCAAATGCAACTTCGTGATTTTTATTCGGCTGATATGTTGTTCCAATCAAAAAGCTAAGACGTTTAGAATTACCAAGAAAAGAGCCTTTTTCTTGAATTTGTTTGTTAATTGTATTATAAATGGTACTACTTTTTACATTCCCACTATCTTCTGTGTCATTGCATGATAGTAAACTATATATATTCCATTTTTTAGTACCATAGTTTAAATTAATTGATGAATAATAATTTGGATGTTTCCCTTTTTGAGTTTCATAGGCTTTTAATTGAGCAAAAAAACCTTGATTATTCTTTTTTAAAATAAAATTTATTACTCCACCTTGTAGGTTTGCATCCATTTCAGAAGAAGCATTGGCTTGAATTTCTATCTTTTTTATATTACTTGCTTCAATGCTCTTAATATAATTTGTTAATTCATCACCTGATAAACTTAATTTCCGTCCATTTATTAAAATTGTTGCTGATTTATTTTGTAATAAAATATTATCGTTTCCGTCCACAAAAATACTTGGTGCTCTTTTTAAGACTTCTACACCGTCAAAGCCACTTTTTAAGAGACTACTTGCAACATTAAAAATTAGTTTATCCGCTTTACGTTCAATTATTCTTTTTCTGCTGGTAATAACCACTTCATCAAGTATTGAAGCATCTTCAATGAGTTTGATTTGTCCTAAATTTAAATTTTCTGCAACTTCAATTATTTTCTCATAATTTTTATAACCAACATAACTCACAATCAAATTATACGTTCCTTTTTCAACACTTAGCATAAAAGTTCCGTTTTCATTTGTTATAGTTCCTTCAACAATTTCATTTGTACTTTGAGAAACTATAATATTTGCATAAGGAATAATACCTATTGTATCTTTCACTATTCCTGTGATTTCATATTGAGAATATGAAAATATTGGTAGAAATATAAAAATCCAAATAATATTTTTCATTGATTTTTTTGCATTTTGATTTTGTTTCTGGTTTGCAGAAAACGGATATGTGCATTGTAGCAAACATTTATTTTGTTTTTTTCTCAACCGTAGGCGAAACAAAAAACAAAATAAATGAATGACATAAAGCACAATATTAGCTTTCTTATTTTTCTGTCCGTAAGTGATTTCTATATATGCTGACTTAAAAAAATTTTTCATAAAAAAACGCCAAAATTTTAATATTTTATTAAAAAAAAATTTTTTTTCAAAAAACGCCAAAATTTTAATATTTTATTAAAAATAAATTTTTTCCAAAAAATGCTGAAATTTTAATATTTTATTAAAAAAAATTTTTTTTCAAAAAATGCTGAAATTTTAATATTTTATTAAAAATAAAATTTTCCCAAAAAACGCTGAAATTTTAATATTTTATTAAAATAAAATTTTTTTCAAAAAACGCTGAAATTTTAATATTTTATTAAAAAAAAATTTTTTTCAAAAAACGCCAAAATTTTAATATTTTATTAAAAATAAAATTTTTTCAAAAAACGTCAAAATTTTAATATTTTATTAAAAAAAATTTTTTTCAAAAAACGTCAAAATTTTAATATTTTATTAAAAATAAAATTTTCCCAAAAAACGCCAAAATTTTAATATTTTATTAAAAAAAATTTTTTTCCAAAAAACGCCAAAATTTTAATATTTTATTAAAAATAAATTTTTTCATAAAAAAACGCCAAAATTTTAATATTTTATTCAAAATAAATTTTTTCAAAAAAACGCCAAAATTTTAATATTTTATTAAAAAAAAATTTGGTTCTTGGAACCTTTTTGTGAAATATAAAAATTCTTTTATTAAAAATAAAG
>JAOZVH010000202.1 GCA_029938235.1 Bacteroidales bacterium | reverse complement strand
ACAAAAAAATTAAAAAATGATATTTTTGAAAAATTTTTTTAAAATTAAAAATATTGAAATTTTGGACGATTTTTGAAAAAATTTTTTTTATAATTTCAAATAAAAAACATTAAAATTTTGGACGATTTTTTTAAAAAAATTTTTTTATAATTTCAAATTAAAAAATATTGAAATTTTGGGCGATTTTTTGAAAAAATTTTTTTTATTTTGAAATTTAAAAATCATTAAAATTTGGTCGTTTTTTTGAAAAAAAAATTTTTTTTTTAATTTAAAAATTCATAAAAAATTGGCATTTTTTTGAAAAAAATTTTCTTTTAATGAATTTTAAATTTCAAAATCATGAAAAATTAATATTTTTTTATTTAAATTTTTTTGTTTATAAAAAATATATACATTTGTTTTTTTTGTAAAATTTTAATTAATTTTTAATATTAAAAATATGAGTAAATTATTTATTTCAATTATCGTAATATTGTTTACAATTCTAAATACGAGCAAGGTAAATGCTCAAACAAAAAATACCTTTAAAGATGAGCGAGATGGAAAAACATATAAAACCATTGAAATAGGCCATCAAACATGGATGGCTGAAAACCTTGCTTACAAGCCAAGTATTGGAAATTATTGGGCACTTGATAATGAGCAAAGTAATGTTGCAAAATATGGTTATCTTTACGATTGGGAAACATCTAAAAAAGTTTGTCCAGTTGGGTTTCATTTACCAAGCGACGATGAATGGAAAAAGTTAGCTACACATATAAGTAAGGTAGAAAATATTGTTCAAGAAAGAGATTATACATTTGAAATTGTAGGAAAACTTTTAAAATCTAAATCAGGTTGGAAAAACGAATGTAATGGAACAGATAAATTTGGATTTTCAGCCTTACCAAGTAACATTAGGCTTAGAAATGGAGCTTTTGGAAGCGATGGAGATATTAACTCGTGGTGGAGCAGCACATCTAAAAACAATAGACGTGCTTGGTATTGGTATTTTGGTGATTCTGATGATGATTTTAGTCGTATGAATTTAATTTTCACTAAAAAAGCTGGATTTTCGGTTCGCTGTATTGCTGATTAAATTTTCAATGCTATATAAATTTAATTTTGTTTTTATTATAAATATAATTATTTAATATTAAAACAAAAACAGAAGTTTAAAACTTTTGCTTTTGTTTTTTTTTTATTATAAATAAATTTGCATTTTTTTGAAAAATCCTAAAAAATGCCGTTTTTTCAAAAAAATTTTAAAAAATCATTAAAATTTGGTCATTTTTTTGAAAAAAAATTTATTTTTTAATTATAAAATTCGTAAAAAAATGTCATGGGTATTTTTTTATTTTTTTGTGAAAAAATATTATTAATTCAATTAAATTGATATTACTGTCAATTTTTTGTGAAAATATATTAACAAATAATTTCTTTTTTGCCACTTCTTGCAATTTTAAAATATATTTTAATAAATCATCATCGCTTAGTTCATTTGTTTTGTTTAAAAGTTCTTCTAATTTTTTCATTTTAACATAAATTTTAATTACAAATATATAAATATTTTAATACAAAAAAATTAAAAAATGATATTTTTGAAAAATTTTTTTAAAATTAAAAATATTGAAATTTTGGACGTTTTTTGAAAAAAAAATTTTTTTAATTTCAAAACAAAAATATCAAAATTTTGGACGATTTTTAAAAAAAAATTAATTATAATCTATAATTTTTTTTTTTTTTGATTTTACAACTTAGATTTTGTATCTATTTTTTCAAAATAGCATTTAAAAAAATTTTCATTTGAATGAGCATAAACAATCAAATGTTTCATAATTAAAAATAAAAAATTAATTTTTTGTGAAAATAAATTTTTTATTTAAATTCGCAAAAAAATAATTTATAAAAAATATAAAATGATTCTCTTAGAAGTTCAAATATTAACGGTAGTCTTAGTAAGTGTGATTGCTTTTTTGTTAATTGTACTTTTGCTTGTATCTATACTTTTGTATGCAAAAGCAAAGTTAATACCGTCCGGAGATATAAAGATTAATATCAATGACAAAAAAGATTTAATTACTCAGGCTGGTGATACTTTATTAACTAATCTTGGTAATTCAAAAATTTTATTACCTTCTGCTTGCGGTGGAGGTGGAACTTGTGGAATGTGCGAATGTCAAGTTGTTGAAGGTGGAGGAGAGATTTTAGCGACAGAAAAAGGCTTTTTTACAAGAAAAGAGCAACAAGAAAAATATCGTCTTGCTTGTCAAGTGAAAGTTAAGGAAGATATGAAAATATTAATTCCTAAGGAAATTATGGGAATTAAAAAATGGGAATGCGAAGTTGTTTCTAACCATAATGTTGCAACTTTCATAAAAGAATTTGTTGTAAAATTGCCAGAAGGCGAAAATATGGATTTCCGTTCCGGAGGTTATATTCAAATTGACGTTCCAAAACTTGATGTTAATTTTAAAGATTTTGACATAGAAAAAGAATATCATGAAGATTGGGATAATTTCAAAATGTGGGATTTAAAAATGAAAAATCCTGAACCAACTTACAGAGCATATTCTATGGCAAATCATCCTGCCGAAGGAAATATTGTTATGTTAAATATTCGTATTGCTACACCTCCTTGGGATAGAAAAATTAATGGTTTTATGAATGTAAATCCTGGCATTTGCTCTTCTTATATTTTTTCTTTGAAACCAGGTGATAAGATTTTTGTTTCTGGACCGTATGGAGAATTTTTCATAAAAGACACTGATAATGAAATGATGTTTATTGGTGGTGGTGCAGGAATGGCTCCTATGCGTTCACATATTTTTGATTTATTTCATACAAAAAAAACAAAAAGAAAAGCAACTTTCTGGTATGGAGCAAGGTCAAAAAGAGAAATATTTTATGAAGACCATTTTAGAGCATTAGAAAAAGAGTTCCCAAATTTTTCTTTTAAAATAGCACTTTCTGAACCAAAAAAAGAAGATAATTGGAAAGGTGATGTAGGATTTATTCATAAGGTTATTTATGATAATTATTTATCTAAACACGAAGAACCAGAAGATATAGAATATTATTTGTGTGGACCTCCTATGATGAATGATGCAGTTCAAAAAATGCTCATAGAACAAGGAGTACCAAATGAAATGATAGATTTCGATGACTTTGGATAAAAATTGAAAAAATAGAGATAAAAAATATCTCTATTTTTTTTATAAAAGATTTTTTGCAATTTATATCAAGATTTTTCCTTTAATCTGATATTTTTATACCTCCAATCTTATGAGTATTTTCTATACCAAAAATATTTATAAAATATATATAATTTTTTTATTGAAAATTAAAAATTTTATTAAAAAAAATTTCAATGGTATAAAAATTGTAATTTTCACAAAAAAACATATAATTATGAATTTAAAAAAAAAAATTGAAAAAAATAATATCTTAATAATGTTATCTCATTTATTTTTTATAATTGTTATTCAATTTGTACCAAGAGAAATAGATGAACATATATCAAATAAAATTTTTGTTGTTTTAATAATTACCTTAATTACTTTCTTTAGAATCATTCTTTTTTCTATAAAAAAAAAGATAAAATCTTATAAAATTTTATCTGATTCGCTTACGGTTTCAACTGCTTTATTTTGGTCATTTCTTTTGTTTGTGGAATCCCATCAAAGTGAAACTTTGAACTCTATTGTAATTATTTTATTAATGATAATAGTTGGAATAATTTCGGCTTCTGTCTCCTCATTATTTAAACAGATAAAACTAAATTACGTTTATATTTTATCTCTGGCAATACCAACATTTATAAGTATTTTTTTCATAAAAGAATTTTCTAATATTGTCGCTATACTCTTTTTACTTTACACTTTTGTAATATTAAGATTTGCAAAAAATCAGTATTTAATTTGGAATACTTTAAAAGAAGAAAAAATTAATATAGAAAAAAAAGAAAAAGAAATTAATATAGGAAATTCAGTTTTGGGAATCCAAAACAAAAAATTAGAAAGTGCTTTAAAAAAAGCGGAATTATCAAACAAAGCAAAATCGGAATTTCTCGCAAATATGAGTCATGAAATTAGAACTCCTATGAATGGAATAGTCGGAGCAACAGAAATTTTAAAAACTTCTAATTTGTCTAATGAAGAAAAAGACTTATTAAATATTATAGAAAATTCTACAAAATCTTTAATAAATCTTATTAATGATGTTTTATATTTTTCTGAAATTTCCTCTGATAAATTAAATTTAAAAAATGAATATTTTAACATTAGAAAATCAATAAAAAATTTATATGACAAATTTCATCTTAAAGCTAATGAAAAAAATATAAAATTAATTGTTAATATAGAAGATGATATTCCAAATAATATTCTTGGTGATGAAAAGCGATTATTACAAATTTTATCTAATTTAACACAAAATGCAATAAAGTTTACTGGAAAAGGTGAAGTCCTTATAAAATTAAAATTAAGAAAAAAAACAGACGAAGAATTAAAAATAAAATTTTCTGTAGAAGACACAGGAATAGGAATAGAAAAAAATAAAATAAAAAAAATTTTTAATTCTTTTACACAAATAGATGGTTCTATAGCTAGGAAATATGGTGGTTTAGGTCTTGGTGCAACCATATCAAAACTTTTAATAGAATTAATGGGAGGAAGAATTAATGTTATTAGTCCAAATCCCAACATAAAAAAATCAGATTTTATAGGAACAGTTTTTTATTTTACAATAATTTTCAAAAGAGATCTTGAAATGGAAAAAAAAGTTAAAAAGCATAAAAATTTTAATAAAAATAATTTTGATAATGTAAAAATTTTACTTGCAGACGACAATAAAATAAATCAAATTATTTCTAAAAAAGCTTTTGAAAATCTTGGTTATAAAATAGATATTGCGGAAAATGGAAAAGTTGCTTTGGAAAAAATTGATAAAAATAAATACAATATTATTTTTATGGATATTCAAATGCCTGTCCTTGACGGAATGCAAGCGACAAAAAAGATACGTAAAAATGATAAAAAAATTCCAATTATCGCAATTACAGCAAATTCTATGCGAGAAGATAAAGATACTTGCTTAAATATTGGAATGAATGATTATATTAGTAAACCTTTTAAAATCAATGATTTAAAAGAAGTTTTAAATAAATGGTTATAAAAAAAAAATATTTTTTTTTTATAAAAAAAAACGTTTTTTTTGAAAAAAAAATTTTTGAAAAATGAGAAAAGAAGTAGAAAAACTTTGGGGAGAAGAGTTGGCTTGGATAGAAAATAAAGAATTAAAAGAACAAGTTACCCAAACTTGGATTCTTGCTCTAAAAAAAAGTGTTTTGACATCTGAGGATTTGCAAAATATTCCTTTTACACTTTTAGTTCCTAATCTAAAAGTTAGTTTTATGGCTCACAAGAGGGCAGTTGTTCATATTGCAAAAGAAAGTGCAATTAAAATGAATATTTTTTTTAAAGACGATTTGCCTGTAAATATGGATGTTCTAATTGCCGGAGCGATACTTGCTGATGTTGGGAAATTATTAGAATATGTTCTTGATAAAAATAAAAAAGCGGTACAAGGAAGTTATGGAAAATATTTGAGACATCCTTTTTCAGGAGTTTCCATTGCTGAAAAATGTGGTGTTCCGGCAGAAGTTTGTCATATTATTGCCACTCACGCAGGAGAAGGAAATATGGTAAAACGTTCTACCGAAGCTTATGTAGTTCACCATGCTGATTTTATGACATTTTTACCTTTCAAAGATGGTTTAAAAATTTAAAATTTATTATGTTTTATTAAAAAAAATAAGAATTGAAATTTTTTTCAAATCTTATTTTAATTTTAATCATTTCTAATTCAAAAATTAGAAATATCAATCTCTTTGTCATTTGTTAAAATTTTTCCAAAACCAATTGAATGCAAAAAAAAATTAAAAAATGTTAAAAATTTGGACGTTTTTTTGAAAAAATTTTTTTATTTTGAAAATTCATAAAAAATTGGCGTTTTTCAAAAATATTTTTTTTTATTCAAAATAAAATATTTGAAATTTTGGACGTTTTTTTGAAAAAATTTTTTCATTTTAAAAATTCATAAAAAATTGGCGTTTTTCAAAAAATTTTTTTTTTATTCAAAATAAAATATTTGAAAATTCATAAAAAATTGGCTTTTTTTGAAAAAAATATTTTTTTTTATTCAAAATAAAATATTTGAAATTTCGGACGTTTTTTTGAAAAAATTTTTTTTATTTTAAAAATTCATAAAAAATTGGCGTTTTTTGAAAAAATATTTTTTTTAATTTCAAAATAAAAAAACATTAAATTTTGGACGAATTTTGAAAAAATATTTTTTTTAATTTCAAAATAAAAAAACATTAAAAATTTGCCGTTTTTTTGAAAA
>JAOZVH010000201.1:6270-6391 GCA_029938235.1 Bacteroidales bacterium | reverse complement strand
AAAATTTTTTTAATAAAATGTTAAAATTTCGGCGTTTTTTGGAAAAAATTTTTTTGAAATAAAATGTTAAAATTTCGGCGTTTTTTGGAAAAAATTTTTTTAATAAAATGTTAAAATTTCG
>JAOZVH010000201.1:0-6170 GCA_029938235.1 Bacteroidales bacterium | reverse complement strand
GCGTTTTTTGGAAAAAATTTTTTTTAATAAAATATTAAAATTTCAGTATTTTTTGGAAAAAATTTTTTTTAAATAAAATGTTAAAATTTCGGCGTTTTTTGGTAAAAATTTTTTTTTGAAATAAAATATTAAAAAATTGGCATTTTTTTGAAAAAAAATTTTTACAGAATTTTGAAAAAAAAAATTAATTTAAAATTTTACCAAAATATTAGAATTTTTGAAAAAAACATAAATGTAGCACAAAAAAAGCACTATAAGACCACAGACAAGCAAACAAATGTCATACATTTAATTATTTATTTGCTTATCTCATAATTAATAAAAATGAAAATTACTCATATATGTAAAATAAATTATTTTACATATTACATATTATTTGTAATTTTCATTTTTAGTAATTATTTTTAAACCAAATTTCAGCATCTTGAACATTATCAAATATTTTAATTTCAAACAAATTTGAAATACTTTCTTTCGCTTCATCAATTATTTGTTCGCCTGCCAATTGAGCTACTATTTCTTCGGAATAAATTTGTGCATATTTTTTTAATCCTATTTCTATCCATATTGGAATTAATACACTTATAATCCATTCTTGACGTTTTGGTGGATACAAATATTTCATTTTTCTGCTATCGTCCAAAAAATATTTTGGCTTGTATTTCAAACTTAGTTCAATTAGCTCGTATATAAATTTTGTGTGCTCCTTTTCCGTCATATATTCAGTTTCAGGTTGAAACACATTTGTAAGCACTTCTTTATCATCTGAAAGATTACAAATTAAATACTTTGTTTTGTAGATTTCTTTTGACATAATTTAATGGAATTATTTATAAAAAATAAAAAAGTTTCAAAATCATTATCTGTTTTATAATTTTTTGATAAGTTTATTTCAAAACCGTTATTATATTGTTTGTAATTTTTTTTTTGTAAATTATCTATTTTAAATATAGAAATTAATTGTTTTGATTATGCCGATACTTCTTCTGATAATGCTGAATTTTCATTTGTTATCTCAGTTAATTGTTGAACTGAAATATTAATATATTCAACTTCGCTTTGCTTTTCTTTTTCTGATGAAGCAATATAATTTACAAGTTCGGCATTTTTTATTATCTCAGGAATTGCTTTTTCAATTGTTTTTCCTGCAATATTTAATATTGTTTGTCCATTTACTGACAGTCTATTTATTTTATTATCATAAGTATTTTTTGTTTTATCAACAAGTTTTCTGATTTCTTGTGATAAAACTACAAAATTTTTTCCATCTGCACTTAAACATGCTGATTCTATTCTGCTGCATTTTTTTGACAAAATATCTATTTTACTTGCGATTATATAATGTTTTTTCATCCATCACTGATATTAAATTTATTGTATTTATCAACATTTTTTTAATTTTTTTAATTTTTTTTAGATTTGTTATACATAAAAAATTAAATTCATTTTCTGAAAAAATCATATTTTCATTTTTTCTATTGTTGATTTTGCGTTTTAACACAATCATTCTATTGCTTTGCATAGATTTAATTTTAATATATTTATTTTGCCTTCTAATTCATACAGCTTTTTATAAAAAAAAATTATGTTAATAATTTTGCAAAAAAAAAATGACATTTTTCCAAAATTTTTTTAACTTTTTTTTTAAAATCATAATTTTTATAAAACTATAAAAGAAATCATAAAATAATTTTTTTTTTGAAAAAAAAAAATATTTTTAATTTAAAAAAATTGGCGTTTTTTTGAAAAATTTTTTTTATGATTTCTATTTTAATTCCAGTTTATAATTTTGATGTTAGAAAACTTGTTTATGAAATAAACAAACAAGCTAAAAATAAAAAAATTGATTTTGAAATTATTTTAATAGATGATAAATCAAAAAAAATATTTTTAGAAAAAAATAGAGAATTAAGAAATTTAAAAAGTGTAATTTATTTAGAATTACAAAAAAATATAGGTCGTTCGAAGATTAGAAATTTACTTGCAGAAAAATCTAAATTTGAATATTTAATTTTTATGGATTGTGATTCTGAAATTGAAAATGATCATTTCATAAAAAATTATTTGAAGTTTTGCAAAAATGAAATTCTAATTTATGGAGGCAGAACTTATAAAAATAAAGCCCCAAAAAATAAAAAAAAATATTTTAGATGGTTTTATGGAATAAAAAGAGAAGTTATTTCATCTGAAATAAGGAAACAAAATCCTAATAAATCATTTATGACGAATAATTTTTTAATTCATAAAAACATTTTTAATAAAATTAAATTTGATGAAAAAATTAAAACTTACGGACACGAAGACACAATTTTTGGTTTCGAATTGAAAAAACAAAATATTAAAATTATTCATATTGACAATCCCCTAATTCATATTGGTCTGGAAGATAATGAAATTTTTTTAGAAAAAACAAAAGAAGCAATTGAAAATTTAAAATATATTTCTAATAAATTTTCTAATGAAAACGAATTATTTAATGATATAAAAATTTTAAAATATTACAAAATAATTAAAAAATAAAAAATAAATTTTTTTATTATTTTAATATTTTTAATTTTTAAAAATTTGATAATCAAAAACTTAAAAAGTCAAAAACCAAATTTAAAATTATTCGACTTTTATAAAATGTATTTCATATTAAAATGAAATTTATGGCAGAATAACTCTTTCCATTTCTTTTGTAAAAAAGAATTTTAATTTACTTAAATTAATTTTTTTTTGAATTAGTTCTAAAATATCAAATTCGGTATCATTATTTTTTTCTGTGTCGAGAATTTTTTTATCTAATTTAATTAGATTTTTTTCAATTTTTTTCAACTTATAATTTATCAAAACATCATTAATTTTTTTTTTCAAAATCATTTCTTCCGTTTGAACCATAGTATTTCTTTTTTTCCAAAAATCACTTAAAAAATATTTTTTTTCTAAAAGTTTTGCAGAAACTTTACAAACTTCTGGATTTTTATGCTCTATAAAATATTCTTCTTTTATGATTTTATCTTTACTAACCAAAGAAATAATTTTCTCAAAAATTAATTTATAAATTGGAGTTTCTAATTCTAAATTATCCTCTAAAATTTCGCTTAAAATATATTCTGTAACACTTAAATCTATATTTTCTTCTTCTTCTAAAATTGTAATTTTTGAATTACCGTAATTTAATATCAAACGTATAATTTCCTTTTCTTGATTTTCAAAAAAGAAATTTTCTTTTAAAATTTTGGGCTTTTTTTTAAAAAAATTTTTTTTCTCTTTTTTGGGCTTTTTTTTAAAAAAATTATCTTCACCTTGAATTTCTGCAACTTTTTGAAATAAAACTTCTTCTCTAATTTCCAAAATTTTACTACATTCCTGAACATAAACTGAACGCAAAATGCCATCTGGAATAATTGCAATTGAATTTACAATATTTGTAATTAAATTTGCCTTTTCAATTGGGTCATTTTTTTCAATTTTATTTAAAAACATTTTAGTTTTAAAATGTATAAAATCCTCTTCTTTTTCTTTTAAAAATTCTATAAATTTATTTTTTCCAATTTTTTTTGAATAACTATCTGGGTCCTCTCCATCAGGAAAAAGAACAATTTTAACGTTCAATCCTTCTTTTAAAATTAAATCTATTCCACGTAAAGATGCGCCTATTCCTGCTTCATCGCCGTCATAAAGTATGCAAACATTTTTTGTAAAACGCTTAATAATTCTTATTTGTTCTGTAGTTAATGAAGTTCCAGAACTTGACACAACATTTTTAATTCCATTTTGAAAAAGCGATAAAACATCAGTGTAACCTTCTACCAAATAACATTTATTTTTTTTTACAACAGTATTTTTCGCAAAATACATTCCATAAAGCTCTCTACTTTTTTGATAAATTTCTGTTTCTGGGGAATTAATATATTTTGCAATTTTATTATTCTTATTTAAATTTCTAGCACCAAAAGCAATAATTTTTCCCGAAACATTATGAATTGGAAAAATTAAACGTCCATAAAATCTATCAAATTCATAATTTTTTATAGTTAAACCAGCCTTAATTAACATCTCTAAATTGTAGGATTTTTTTAAAGCTTTTTTTGTAAAAGCATTTTTTACATTTGGAGAAAAACCTATACAAAATTTTTCTATAATTTCATTATTAAAACCACGTTTTTTTAAATAATTAAGAACTTTTGTTTTTCCATCTAAATTTTCATTTAATTGTTTTTTAAAATATTTGCTCGCAAAAGATAAAATAATAAATAAACTTTCTTTTTCTTTTAATTTTTTTATCTCTTCTGTATTTAATTTTTTTTCTATAATTTCAATATTATATTTTTTTCCTAAATATTTTATGCTTTCTATAAAATCAAAACCTTGATGTTTTTTTAAAAAAGAAATTACATTTCCTGCTTCGCCGCAACCAAAACACTTAAACATTTGTTTACTTGGAGAAACAGAAAAAGATGGCGTTTTTTCGTTATGAAAAGGGCAAAGTCCTAAATAATTTATTCCTCGTTTTCGCAAACTAACAAATTCGCTAATAACATCTACGATATTTGAAATATCTAAAATTTTTGAAACTGTATTTTCTGCAATCATATTTTTTATAAAATAAATTATTTTTTTATTTTTTGTAAATTTACAAAAAAAATGAAATAAAACAAATTAATAAAAATTATATATTAGCATCTGCAAGGAATTATGAAGATTTAATATATTTCTTTGTAATGTGGAATTTTTTTGAAATTTTCAAATAAAAAAACATTAAAAATTTATCATTTTTTTGAAAAAAATTTTTTTTGAAATTTTCAAATGAAGAATATTAAAATTTTGTTTTTTTTTGAAAAAAAATTTTTCTTCAATAAAAAAAATAATAAAATTCATTTATATATGAAAAAAATAAAAAAATTGCTTTTCAAGAAAAAAAAATATTATAAAGAATTATTTATAGATTGTCATTTTTATAACGAAATCGAAATTGGCAATTTTCGTGAAAATTACACAAGTAATTTTTATGAAATACATTTAATAAAAAAAGGAAAAATTAATTTATTCATTGATAAAGATATAAAAATATCTTTAGAAAATAATAATATGGTATTTTTAATACCAGAAAAAGTAAGACATTGGCAAACAATAGGTGAAATTACTGGACGAATAATAGTTTTTAAAAATGATTTTATTGAAAATTTTTTTAGTGATTTTATTTTTTTACAAAAATTAAATTTATTTCAAAATAATAAAAAAGAATATATTTTAAAATTAAAAGAAAATGAAGCTAATTATTATAATTCATTTTTTAATGAGATTGAAAAAGAAATTATCTCATTAAGAAATGACAGTTTACATTTAATTTGTTCGTCATTATATTATTTTCTCGTAAAGTTAAATAGACATTTTTCAGAAAAATATTTTATAAAAAAAGATAGTTTTGAAATTTCAAATCCGTTAGTCGTTGAATTCTTGAAACTTATCGAAACAGAAAAAAAACATAGCGTAAAAGAATACATAGAAAAATTAAATGTAAGTAGAACTCATTTGAATAATATTCTAAAAAAACAGTTTAATTGTTCTGCATCATATTTAATAAAAAAAAAACTTTTACAAAAAATTAAAAATAAACTTCTTTTTTCTAAAAAGAATATATCTGAAATTGCTTTTGAAATGGATTTTTCTGAGAGTTCAAATTTTATTCGTTTTTTTAAGAAGCAAACTGGAAAAACACCAAATGAATTTATAAAGCATTTTTCAAAATGATAATTATTTGTATTTTTTGATAATTTTTTTACAAAAGATTGTTCTAATTTTGCTTTTTTTAATATCATTTTTTCACAAAAAATAAAATTATAATTTATGAAAAATTTGCTCAAATTTGGATTTCTATTTTTTATGTCATTATCATTGTTAATGACAACATCTTGCAAAGATGACGACGAGACAACTCCTGTCAGTAGTAAAGTAGATTTTGGAGATGCTCCATCTGCTTCAATCATAACAGTTGGAACAGTTGAAGTAATTACAGAAGATAAAGTAAGATATCATGTAATAAATACAGTAACAGCAACGACAGTTACTATTATAGAAAGTAAAACAGGTGTGGTAATGATGGACGTAGGATTTTCTACTCCTCCACCTATAGCAACTTTTGGTACAGAATTAAAAGCTTATGCAGATGCTATTGGTAAAACAGT
>JAOZVH010000200.1 GCA_029938235.1 Bacteroidales bacterium | reverse complement strand
AATTCTTCTATTTTTTGTGAGAATTTCGCACAAAAAAAAACAAATGAAATTAATTGGTATTCTTTGGAAGAAGCAGAATCTTTACAAAAAACAAAACCGAGAGTTATAATGATAGATTTTTATACAGATTGGTGTGGTTGGTGTAAAAAACTTGATAAATTAACTTACAAAAATGACAGTATTATAAAATATATTAATTCAAATTTTTATCCGGTAAAATTTAATGCCGAAGAAAAAGACAGTGTTAAATATCTTGGGAAAGTTTACGGAAGTAAAAAAAGAGGGAAGAAATTTTTAAATGATTTTGCTGTAAAATTATTAGATGGAAAATTATCATATCCGTCTATTATTTATCTCGACGAAAATTTTAAAAAAATCGGTGTACACGGATACACAGAAAGTAAAGATTTATTTATTATTCTTACATATTTTGCAGAAAAAATTTATAAAAACACGTCTTTTGAAGAATATAAAAAATTTTATATCAAAACAAAAAAGTCTTTTAAAAATAGCTTTTCTCTAATAAAATGGACAGAAATAGAAGAATTTGAGAAAGAAAATGATGAAAAACCAAAAAAAATATTAATTCATTTGTATGCAAGTTGGATGCAAAGTTCTCAAATAATGACAGAAACAACTTTTAACGACCCAAGTATTGCAAAATATTTAAATGAAAAATTTTATTGTGTTCATTTCAATGTTTTTTCAAAAGATAGTTTATTTATTTTTAATAGGACTTTCAAAAATGACACTATAAAACATCCATTTCATGATTTTGCCATTGCGATTTTAGAAGGCAAAATGACCTTTCCTGCTGTAATTGTTATGGATGAAAATAAAAAATTAATTAATCGTTTACAAGCATATTTAACTCCGGAAAAAGCAGAATCTATTTTTAAATATTTTGGCGATAATAAATACAAATCTGTAAAATGGGAAGAATATTCAAAAAATTTTAAAAGCGAATTTTTTAAAAAAGAAAAAATTGATAATGAAAAATAAGAAGAATTTTTCATTTTAAAATGAAAAATTCTCCTCAAAAAATTTAATATAAAAATCTTCTTTTTTTGTCATTATAATTTTGTCTTTTTTATCTTTATCCTTATAATTTAGTAAATGCAAAATACCGTGTATAATTATTCTAAGAATTTCTTCTTTTTGATTTTTTTCATATATTCTTGCATTTTCAAAAACTGTTTCCACAGAAATAAAAATATCACCAGAAATAATTTTTTCTATATTATAATCGAAAGTTATCACATCTGTATGATAATCATGAGATAAATATTTTTGATTTATTTTCAATAAATATTCTTTTCCAGTAAAAATTAAATTTATATCTCCGATGAAAAAATTTTCTAAGAAAATAACTTCTTCTATCCAATTAGAAATTTTATTTTTTTCTTGGAGAATAAAATCTATTTCTTGATTATGAAAATAAACAGCCAAAATTTTTATTTTTTTAAAATAAATTTCATTTCTAATTTCGTTCCATTATCAAAATAATTTATTTCGTCTGCAAGATGACTTATAATAAAAATTCCTCTTCCGTGTGGGTTATTTATATTATTTGGAGCAGTTGGGTCCGGAACATCAGAATATCTAAAACCATCTCCTTCATCTTTTATTGTAAAAATAACAAATGTTTTTTGTATCTCACAAGTAAAATTTATTTTTTTTGTAGAATCTAATCTATTGCCATGTATAATAGCATTATTTACGCCCTCAACAACAGACACAAGAACATTACCATACATTTCTCCATTGAAATTATATGTATCAGAAATTTCATCTACCATATTTTCTGCATAACGAACACTCTCTATTTCAGATGGAAAACTTATTGTTTTTTTCATTTTAAAAGAATTATATAATAATATTTTTTATAAAAAATTAAATACAAAATACAAATTTAATATTTTTTTAATTTTTTATAAAAAAAAATTTTTTTACAAAAAACGTTTTTTTTTAATAAAAAAAATATTTTTTGTAAAAAATTTTTTTTCCAAAAATGCTAATTTTTTAAATATTTTTCAATTCTATAAGAATTGAAAAATATTTAAAAAAAAATTATTTCATAAATCCTTGTTTTTTTAAGACTTTTAATATTTCCTTAGAAAAATGTTCATTATCTTCTTTCTTGTAACGAACATCAGTAAAAACCTGAGCAAGATTTTCTTTATTGTTTTCTTTTACAAACTTTTTATTTTCTTCTAAATTTTCTTTTTCTTTATAAAAATTATCAATTTCATTTTTTGTATAATCTTTATAATGTTCATAATGAACAACACTTTCCAAAGGTAATCTATCTGTTAATGCAGGATTTTCATCAGGAAAACCTATAACTAAAGTTGTTATTGGAACAACTCCTTTTGGTAAATTAAAGAGATCAATAATTTTATCAGCGGTGTAAATTGTTGTACCAAGATAACAAATTCCCATATTTAAACTTTCTGCTGCAACAGCAACATTCTGAGCGACAAGCATCGCATCTATAGCCGCATTAACAAAAGATAAAAAATTATCATAAGCTTTTGTTTCTGCATTTCTTTGTAAACACCACTTATTAAAACGATTAAAATCTGCACAAAAAGTTATCACAACAGGTGCTTCAACAACCATCTTTTGACCAAAATGAAGAGGCAAAAGTTTCTTTTTCATAGCGTCATCTTTTGTAACTATCATACTATAAAGCTGCATATTTCCTGTGGTAGAAGCACGAGTTCCTGCTTCTAATATAGAATTCAAGGAATCATCACTTATGTGAAGTTTACTATATTTTCTTATTGATTTATGCTTAAGAAGAGTTTTTAACATAATAAAAATTTTTAAATTATTTATTTTTTATATTTAATTTTTGCTTTTACGTCTTTCACCATACGAAAACCAATGTCATAATTTTTTACTTCTGGATTTTCACTATAGCGATAACTTACACGCGAAAAAGTTTGATAAAAGAACCAACTTCCACCCCTGAGGATTTTCTTAACTCCAGATTCAGGTCCCTTAGGATTTGATTTTGGACTTTCTTGATAATAATCATTAGAAATAAAATCTTCACACCATTCCCAAACATTTCCACTCATATCACATATTCCTATCTCATTTGGTAATTTTTTACCTATTCTACTCATTTTGTTGTTGGAATTTTCATTGTACCAAGCAACATCATAAATATTAGAACTTCCACTAAAATCAAAAGACTCACTTTTTGGTCCTCCTCTTGCCGCATATTCCCATTCTGCTTCTGTTGGCAAACGTTTACCTATCCATTCAGCATAGGCTTTTGCATCATTCCAACTGACATTTACTATGGGATAATTATCTTTCCAACCATATCTCGGTTCTGTTGGCAAAGAACGACTTGTTTCTTTACAAAATTTTTTATATTCACCAACGGTAAGCTCATATTTATCAATATAAAAACTTTCTATTTTAACTTTATGAACAGGTTTTTCATTCTCTCTTCCGCTATTAGAACCCATATAAAAACTTCCTCCTTTTACAAAAACCATTTCTGGTTTAACTTTTCTGTTCATCTCTTTTTTCCTAATTTTTATTTGTTTCAAATATTTTTTTGCCTCAGAATAATGTAAACCGTTTTTACCGTCAATTTTAATATATTTTTTTAAATATTCTTCTGATATATTATAATCTGTAGTTTCGTATAAAATAAAACCCATATAATAGTAAAAAATATTTGGCGGTTCAACATTCAAATTTTCTATTTTTCTAAAAGTATATTTTGCCTTTTCAAAATTTTCTTCCTCTATGTAGCTCATAGTTTGCATAAGATACTTCTCTGCTTTTCTTATGTCTGCACTTTGAGATTTTGATAGCAAAAAAGAGAACATTAAAAAAATCAAAAACAAATGAAATTTATTTAAAATCATAATTTGAAAATTTATTTTTTATAATAAAAATTTATTTCTTTTTTGTTTTAAAACTTCCAAGCATATTTAACATATTAATAGATTTTACTGCCTTTTCAAATATGTTCAATAGATCATCTTTATTTGTAACATGTCGGTATCTTCCTCCGGACAAATTAGAAATTTCTTTTAAATGATTTACTGATTCCGAATTCCAAGCAACTTCCAAACCTATGGTTTCGTGTCTAAATAATATGTTTCTACGTTTTAAACTTCTTAAAACCGGAGATAAATTTCCACATTGGTCATCGCCGTCTGCAAGTAATAAAACCATTTGCGCAAGCGAAGTGGAACTTTTATTCTCTGCCATAAATTGATTTGCCTCTCTAATTGCTTCGGCAAGTGGTGTACCTTTTTTAGTAGAAATATTATTTATAAAATTTTCTAATTTTATACTATCTCGGGAAAAATTAATTTCTGCAGAAATTGGATTTCTACAATCTCCTTGAAAAGCAAGTATTGCAACTTCATTTTTGCTTTTTAAGGTTTTTCTAACAATTTCTATGGCGGCAGTTTTTGCAGCAATAAGTTTTGGTCCGTACATACTTTCGGAGGCATCCATTAATAATAACAAACTTGCTTTCGCACCTCTGGCTTTTGCGAGATATTTTCCTTGCAAATAATATCGTTTTTCCGGAATATTTTTAAAAATGTAAACAATTTTAAAATTAAATTCCATAGGTTCTCCTTGATTATCTGCCCAAATTCCTCCTTCTAAAATAGAGCCTTTTTTTTCTAAAAAACCAAAATTTCCCCAACGACCACCACCAAAAGACTGTAAATTAATCGTGTGTGTTGTTTTTACTCCTATAATTTTTATAGGTTTTTCGTTTGTGCTTTTAAAAGAAAATTTTGCATAATATTTTTTCTTCTCATCACCAAATTCTCCTTCGAAAATATCTATAATTTTATAACTAAGATTGCGGTCTCCACCTTCAAAAAAAGCACTATCTATCTCTCTTTTGGACTGAGAAAAGACAGATATTATAGAAAAAATAAAAAAAATAAAAAATAAATTCTTCATTTGTAATTTTTTTATTAAAAAACAAAATAATTTAATTATACGCAAAAATAAAAAAAAATTTAATAATATTTGATAAAAAATTTATAAAATGATTTCAGAAATTTTTATACAATATATATGGAGAAATAATTTGTTTCATAAAATAAAATATTTATCTTCATTAGGTCAAAAGATAGAAATTATAGATGTAGGAAAACTAAATAATAATTCCGGAGCAGATTTTTCTAATGCAAAAATAAAAATAAATAATTTAATTTTTGCCGGAGATGTTGAAATTCATAAAAAATCTTCTGATTGGTTTACACATTTACACCATAAAAATAAAGCTTATGATAATGTAATTTTACATGTTGTTTGTGAACACAACAAAGAAATTTTTAACACAAAACAAATAAATATTCCTACAATAATATTAGAATGTGAAAAAATTTATCTTGAAAATTCTAAAATAAAACATAAAAAAAATTTTATTGAAAATTTAGGAAGTTTAGAATTTGAGAAAATTATTAAAAGATTTTTATTAGAACGAATGGAGGAAAAAAGTAATTTAATTTTAGAAAGATTAAAAATTAATAAAGGTGACTGGAAACTTTCTTTTTATCAAATTCTTTTAAAAAATTTTGGTTTAAATGTTAATAATCAAGCATTTGAATTGTTGTCTTTTTCCTTAGATTTGAATATTTTATTCAAACACAAAAATAATATTTTTCAGTTGGAAGCATTATTATTTGGACAAGCAGGTTTTTTAAAAAAAAATTATAAAGATATTTATGTAAAAAATTTAAAAAAAGAGTACATTTTTTTGAAAAAAAAGTTTTCTTTGATTCCTTTGGAAGAACATATTTGGAAATTCTTTCGTGTACGACCTTGCAATTTTCCAACAATAAGAATTTCTCAATTTGCAAAATTATTTACATTAGAAAATTTATTTTCTAAAATAATTAATTCTTTTGATTTGGAAGTTTTAAAAAAATATTTTGAAATTTCTAATACTGATTACTGGAATAAAAATTATTTTTTTGATAAAAAATATAAATCTAAAAATAAAAATTCATTTGGCAAATTTTCGCAGGAAAATTTAATTATAAATACTGTAATTCCTTTTTGGATTGCATGGGGAAAACAAAAAAATAATATTTTTTTTCTTGAGAAAAGCATAAAAATTTTAAAAAAATTAAAGCCAGAGAATAATAAAATCATAAAAAATTATAAAAAAATAGGAATTAAAATACCAAATTCCTATTATTCACAAGCAATTTTACAAATTGATAAAAAAAATTACAATTAAAAAATTGACAAATTTTTAACGATTTTTTATAATTTTTAATTTTTTTTTATTTTGAAAATTAAAAAATATTAAAATTTTGGACGAATTTTGAAAAAAAATTTTTTTTATTTTGAAATTAAAAAATTTGAAATTTTGGACGATTTTTGAAAAAAATTTTTTTTTATTTGAAATTAAAAAGCATTAAAATTTTGGACGAATTATGAAAAAATTTTTTTTATTTGA
>JAOZVH010000199.1 GCA_029938235.1 Bacteroidales bacterium | reverse complement strand
AAAAAAATATTTTTCAAAAATCGTCCAAAATTTTCAATATTTTTTATTTTGAAATAAAAAAAATTTTTTCAAAAATCGTCCAAAATTTTAATATTTTTTATTTTGAAATTAAAAAAAAATTTTTTTCAAAAACGTCCAAAATTTAATATTTTTTATTTTGAAATTAAAAAAAAATATTTTTCAAAAATCGTCCAAAATTTTCAATATTTTTTATTTTGAAATTAAAAAAATATTTTTCAAAAAACGTCCAAAATTTTAATATTTTTTATTTTGAAATTTAAAAAAAATTGGCTATCGAACCTTTTTGTGATGGGAGTTTTTTTTACAAAAAAAATTGTGAAAAATTTATGTTTTTTTTCAAAATATTTTTTTAAAATTTTCATTCTAAATCGTTATTAAAACATTACAAATCAATGTTTTATATGACAATGCAACGAAATCAAGCGTGGACGCTTGAATCATTTTATTTTTATTTTTGATAAAATAAATATTACATTTCACAAAAAGGTTCGAAGAACCAAAATTTTTTTCAAAAACGTCCAAAATTTAATATTTTTTATTTTTTTTTTTTCAAAAATCGTAAAAATTTTTATGTTTGTTTGAAATTTAAAATTCATTAAAAAAATAATGATTTTTTTGAAAAAATTTTTTTATTTTGAAAAAATTTTTTTTTATGAAAAGAAAAACTATTTATCTTAACGGTGAAAATTTAAGCATTCAAAATGTTATTGATATTTCCGAAAATAATTATCAAGTTGATTTTTCTAATGGGTTAAGAGAGAAGATTTCAAAAGGAAGAAAACTTTTAGAAAAACAAATTAACGAACACCCAGAAATTCCAATTTATGGAACAAATCGACTTCACGGCGATTTAAAAGATAAAGATATTTCTTTAGATTTAATAAAAGAGTATCAAAAAAAATATATAAAAGTTCACAATTGCGGAACAGGAAAAGCTTTAGATATAAAAGTTTCTCGTGCAATTATGGTAATTCGTTTAAATTCTTTTGCTAAGTGTTTGTCCGGCATAAAGTTAGATACTTGCGAGTTGATGTTAAATATGTTAAATCGTGGTGTAACTCCTTTGATTTTGGAAGAAGGTTCTGTCGGTGCAAGTGGCGATTTAATTCCTCTTGCTATGATAGGAGCAGTTTTAATTGCTTTGCCTGAGGCAGAAGCATATTTCGAAGGACGTTTATTGCCCGCAAAAACTGCTTTGGATAATGCAAATTTGAAAGCGGTGGAACTCGGAGCAAAAGAAGCTATGGGTTTAACAAATGGTTCTAATTTTATTTCTGCATTAAGTGTTTTTGCAATTAAAGACACAGAAAATTTAATTAAAACTGCTTCTGTTTCTGCGGCTTTGTCGCTGGAAGCAATAAGAGGAGAAAAAAAAGCATTTTGCAAATTAATCAATGACAACAGTAGAAAACATAAAGGTCAGACAGAAATTGCAAAACAAATTAGATTTCTGATTGATGGTTCTGAAAGAATGACAAAAAAAGCACAAGAAATAAAACTTAAAAATCAAAGTGAAAGTACAGTCGGAGAAAGAGTACAAGATAGATATAGTTTTAGAGCTGTTCCTCAGGTTCATGGAGTTGTTGTTGAAGCACTGGACAAATTAAAAGAAACTTTGGAAATAGAAATTAATTCTGCAACAGATAATCCTTTATTTGATTTTAATAAAAAAGATGTAAATACCGGAGGAATTTATTTTGCAAGTGGAGCAAATTTTCACGGACAAGCTTTGGCAACTGTTATTGATTATTTAAAAATAGCAATTACAAGTATAGCTTTGATGAGTGATAAAAGGTCTTTTTCTATGTTAGATAGGAATATAAGTTATGGTTTACCTGCGGATTTGGCAAAAAATACAGATAAGGCAGATGGAGGTTTAATGATCACTCAGTATTCTGGTGCTTCTCGTGCTGCTGAATGTAGGATTTTATCTACACCGTCCTCTGTAATGTCCATTTCCACCTCAGCAAATCAAGAGGATTTTGTATCTATGGGAAGTATTGGTGTTTTGCATTTGAAAAAAATAATTTATAATACAGAAATTGTGCTGTCCATAGAATTACTTTGTGCTTTACGTGGTATTCAACTGACTAAGAAAGAGTTAGAAAAATTTAATATCAGTAAATTAGGAAAAATTAATGAAAAAGCATATAAAATTCTTTTGGAAAAATTAGGTGATAACACAAACGATAAATATTTGCGTGATGATATGAATACTGCATTAGCAGTTTTAAAATCAGAAAAATTTAAAAATTTATTTGATAATTAAAAAAAATCTAATGAAAAAATTAATTATTATTTCAGCTCCATCTGGAGCTGGAAAAACCACTTTAATAAAAGAAATTTTAAAAGAAAATTTTAATTTAGAATTTTCCATTTCCACTTGCAGTAGAGAAAAAAGAAAAGGAGAAATAGATAGAAAAGATTATTATTTTATTTCTTTAAAAAAGTTCAAAGAAAAAATAAAAGAAAATGCTTTCATTGAGTGGGAAGAAGTTTATAAAAATAATTTTTACGGCACTTCAAATGACGAAATTAACAGAATTTGGGAAAAGGGAAAAAATATAATTTTTGATATTGATGTTATTGGAGCTTTGAATATCAAAAAACAATTTCCGAAAAATTCCATTGCTATTTTTATTATGCCACCTTCCATAGAAGAATTAGAAAAACGTTTAAAAAAACGTTCTACTGATGATAAAAAAAATATATTAAAAAGAATTAAAAAAGCAAAGGACGAAATAAAATTTTCTGATAAATTTGATGAAATTATTGTAAATGATAATTTACAAGAAGCATTAATTAAATTAAAAAAACTTATAAAAAAGTTTTTGGATTTTAAATGATTTTGATTTTTTTAATTAAATACAAAAAATGTTAAAATTTTGGACGTTTTTTTGAAAAAAAAATTTTTTTTTATTTTGAAATTAAAAAATATTAAAATATTTGGATATTTTTGAAAAAAATTTTTTTTTATAAAAAAAATACGTTTTTTGTAAAAAAAAATTATGAAAAGAATTATTTTATTATTATTATTTTTCGTAAAAATAAGTTTCTCACAAGAGCATAATGTTACAAAACAAGTAAATATTTTAATAAATGATTTACAGGATTTTAAAAATAAAATTGGTAATACTTGGAAAAAAAAATATAATAAAGAAGAACGTAAAAAACTTTTAGAAAATATCAATGATTATTATCTAAATCATAAAACTCCTTTATCTTGTGAATGGAACAATGGAGGTAGAATAGAGTCAAAAATTTATTTAAAAAATATTATTTTAATATTTAAAGAATTGAATTTTAAAATGTCTATAAAAAACATTTCTGATATTAAAAAAGAAGATTCAAATAAATACATTTATGTTTCAATTACAGAAGAAGTAAATGGTATAAAAAAAAATGAAGAGGGTTTTTATAAAGAAACAGATAGATTTTTTAAAGTGAAAACTTTTGACGGAAAATATAAAATATCTGTAGCATCTTATAAAACTTTTATTACAGATACTTTGGAAAAGAAAAAAACTCTTTCTAAAGAGGAATTAGAAAATTATTTAAAAAATTATGAATATGAATGTAGAAATTTTTATGAATATTATAAATATAAAAATATAGATTCCCTAGAAAAATGTTTGAAAAATATTTCTAATATTAAAAATATTCTATTGAAAAATAAAAATATTGATAATTATAATGAAATTAAAAAAAATATTTTAGAAAATATTTCAACATTTGAAGATTTTTTTATTGAAATAACAACTCAGGAAGTTCAAGAAATTCAAAAAAAAATTGATGAAATTCAAAAAAAAATTTATAAAAGTAATGAAAATATTGAGATAAAAAATTTGAAAAGACAAAAATTAGATTTAATTAATAAAAAAATAAAATTTTTAAAAAAAATAATAAATACAAAATAATAATTTTTTTATTTATTGTTAAAAATTTAAAGTTATGAAAAATAAAATAAATTATTATTTTGTATTTATTATTATCATTTTTTTGCATTCTCAATGTGGCATTTTAACTAGGTTTATATTGCCACAAATTCAAGAAAATATAGAAAAAGATATTGAATTAAGAAAGAAACTTAATGATAGATTAGATTCAACAATAAATATTGTTAAAAAAGGTAAAACAAAAATAACAGCAGATGATCCAGAATTTAATTATTTAAAAACCTTAGAAAAAATTAAAAATGATAATGAAAAAAATATAAAAAAACTTAAAGAAACAAATAGCGATATGAAAACAAGAAATTATAATAAAAAAGAAATTGAAGAAGTATTGAAAAATTCGGAAATTTTAAAAGAAGAATTAGAAAAAGATATAGGTGTTTATGATCAAGTGAATGAGCATGTAAAAAGAGGATACTACAAAATAGAAGAAGGTGATGTTTTTTTCGCTCCGGGTGAGTGGGAATTATCAGATGAAGGCAAAAGTTCTATAAAAAAATATATTCAAGAAAATAAAGAATTTTATTTAGATAAATATTCTAAAGGTTTAGAAATAAAGACAATTGGATATGCTGATTCTGACCCTTGTAAAAAAGGATTACAAAAAAAACTATTAAAAAAATCAGGAAAAAATGAACCAAAAGAAAATAATGAATTTAAAAGAAAATTTTATAATCAGATTTTATCAGAATTTAGAGCAAAATCAGTGGCAGATTATATTAAAATATCTATAAAAGAAATAGATAATTCTATAAAAACAAAAGATACTAAAATAATTGGACAAGGAGAAAAATTTCCACCGTCAGATTATTTAAAAAATAAAAAAGAAACATCATATAAAAAAGGAAAAGATAAAAACAGAAGAATTAGTGTTTTTTCAATTTCAAAAAAATATTATAATTTTAATGGAAATGGATAAAAAAATGATTATATTTTTAAGAAAAAAGATAAATAGATTATCACTAAATCAATTAAAAATTATAAGAAATATTTGTATTATTTTTGATATTTTATTAATTATTAATATTTTTTTTATTCTTCAAAAAGAAAATTCTTTTGAAAAATCAGAAGAAATAGTTATAGAAAAAGATAGCTTAATAAAAAATCTAAATACCAATTTTAAAAAGCTCAAAAATAAAAAAGATATTAAAATAAAAGAACAAATTTTAAAAATTTGTAAAGATGAAAATATAGAAATAGTTTCGGAAAATAAAATTAAAGTTTTTAACTTAAAAGACTATTTTAATTACATAAAAAATAAAGATTTAAGAGAAATTGTAAATTTAAAAATTGATAAAAAAAATAAAAAAATTACAAAAATTATCGTAAAAAACCTTTGATTATGAAAAAAATTTTTTTTTTAATTATTTGCTCATTTTTTTTTAATGTTTCTTTTTCACAAAACATTCCACCAGAAGAAATTTTAAAAGAAGTAAAAGATAAAATTAATTTTTTTAATTCTTGCATATCTTATGTTGCTGATAAAAAGAATAGCAGAGAAGACCGTAATTCTATGATAGAATCTGCAGTTGGTTTATTTGAGAGTGAAAATAATATAATGTATATTTTAAATTTAAAAGATGAAAAACCTAAAAAAATAAGAATAAAAACTTATTTCGAACATCTTAGAGATTTGCCTTATGATAGAGTTGAAATTAGTTTTCCAGAAGTTAAGTATGAACAATTTGAGTTAAATCCAGATGCTAATTATGTAGGAACTTATTCTTATACACAAATTTTCAGGTCTTATAAAGACGGAAAAAAAGCATATTCAGATATTGTACAAAAAGATGTAGAAATAAATGTGTATGCTCCAAAAGGAGATAAAGATAATTGGAATATAAAATTAGGAGATATAAATGTAAATAGCGTGGAAAAAATTGAAAATGAATAAATTAAAATTTTTTTCAAATTCGTCCAAAATTTTAATGTTCTTTAATCTCAAAAAAAATTTTTTTCAAAAATCGTCTAAAATTTCAACATTTTTTATTTTGAAATTAAAAAAAAATTTTTTTTCAAAAATCATCCAAAATTTTAATATTTTTTAATTTGAAATTAAAAAAATATTTTTTTCAAAAATCGTCCAAAATTTTAAGCTTTTTAAAATTTAAATTAAAAAAATTTTTTTCAAAAACGACCAAAATTTTAACATTTTTAAAATTTAAATTAAAAAAATTTTTTTTTGAAAAATGTGCCATTTTTTTGAAATTTTATAATTAAAAAAAAATTTTTTTTTGAAAAAACGACAATTTTTTTATGAATTTTATAATCAAAAAATTTTTTTTAAAAAAATTTGTTTTTTTTGAAAAAAATAAAATTACAAAATTTATGAAAATTTATCTTAAAATAGAGGATAAAAACCCAAAAGCAAAAATATTATTAACATATTTAAAATCATTGTCAAAAACCGAAAATTATATTTCTTTTCTTGATATTGGAGAGGAAAAAAAAGAAGATACAATTTTATTGTATGAAATGATAAAAGCAAAAAAAACA
>JAOZVH010000198.1 GCA_029938235.1 Bacteroidales bacterium | reverse complement strand
TACATCATAAGAAAAATCCCATTTTACCATACTAAATTGAGCGGATACTATTTTTATTTAAAAATTAAAAAAAATTTTTTTTCAAATTCGTCCAAAATTTTAATGTTTTTTCAAAAAAACGGAAATTTTTAATGATTTTTTATAATTAAAAAAAAATTTTTTTTCGAAAAAATACCAAAATTTCAACATTTTAGTAAAAAAAATTTTTCAAAATTCGTCCAAAATTTCAATGTTTTTTTATTTTGAAATTATAAAAAAATTTTTTTGAAAAAAATGATAAAATTTTAATGATTTTATTTTGAATTTTTTAAATTAATATAAATAAAAATCATCACCAAATCTTGGACATTGAACTGCTTTAGCCCATTTTCTTAAATTACAACCAAATTTACGAGTAATGTAAATTTCTGCTCCGCCTTTGAAATTATTCGCACTTCTCAAACCTTTTACAAAATTAACATCATAACTTAAAAGAAATGTAACTCCTTCATAATCAAAGCCTATTACTTCTATTAAATCTCTATTCCACCTATTCCACAGACCAAAATATAAACGAAGATCTCTATTCATTTTAAAAAAAACATTTGTACCATAATCGATTTCTGTTGCTCCATTTCTGGATAAAATCATAAACTCTGGACGTATTCCAAAATAACGAGTGATACTTCCGGAAGCACCACCATGAACAACAGTTGCAATTCCTATTCTTTCTCCTCCTTCGAAATAAAAAGAAGCCTGAGGAATATTTAAATGGTCCATACTAATACCAAGAGTATATTTAAATTTACCGTGATAATAAGTTGCTAAAATTCCAACACTCAGATCAAAATAAAATAAAGACTCTTTGTATCCTTCCTCACCATTATACAATAATGGATTAAATTTAAAACCGTCCCACTGCTCGTCAAATAAAAGTAAAGAATAATTTACGCTTTTATTTACAACAGTAATTCCTGTTCCCAGACTAAAATATAAAGAATTATTTCTGCTTAAACCTTTACTGTATGAAAAAAGTAAAGAACCGCGAGTTGTTGTTAAACTTCCATCTCCAACTTCATCATTTAAAACCATAATTCCAGCTCCCATCCATTGACGTTTTGGATGTCTCGAAGGAATTTTTCCATCAGCAAATATTGAAGTTGTTACATAAGGAGAAATATCTGCCCATTGATTTCTATAATTTAAACCTCCTCTAAACAAACAACTACTACTACCTGTCAGTGCAGGATTAAGTAGTAAAGGCGAAGAATAAAATTGTGAAAAACGAATGCTTTGACCTTTAAGACCTAAAGTAAATAAGAAGATAAAAATAATAAGAATAGTGTTTTTCATTTTAAATCAATGGTCAAGTTTAATTAAAAATTTATTAAATTATATTTTTATTTATTCAATCAAAAATAATTCCATAAAAAATGAAAAATGAAATTTTTATTTTTTTTTCGAAAAATTTTCTACAAAATTATTTTTTTCTAATTATAATAAGAATTTGACATAACAAAATTTGTACATTTACAAATTTCATTGAAAATTAATATTTTTGATTTCTATTCCAAAATTCCTAAAATTATCATCAAAACTATAAATAAAAATGTAATTTTATACAAATTTTTCTATCTTTCTTTTTTTTAGAGAAAATATCATAATATTTTTTTTAAACGAAAAGAATTTTAAAAAAGTACCATAATTAAAAAAAAATTATTTTAATCTATTCCCATATTTATCATATTCATAGAAACCTTTTCCAGTTTTTCTGCCAAGCAAATTTGCTCTTACATATTTTTTTATTACCGGCGACGCTTTATATTTTAAATCTCCGAATTCTTGATATAAATTTTCACACCATCTTAATAATTTATCTAAACCAATTTTATCAGCCATTGCAAATGGTCCAAGTGGAATTCCAAAACCTGAGCTCATAGTACAATCTATGTCTGTCATGCTTCCTACACCTTCCATAAGGATTTCACAAGCCTCATTAATAAGAGGAACCACCAATCTTGTACTTATTATTCCCGGAGACTCTGTCGCCCCAATAAATTTTTTCCCCAAAAGCTTAGAAAATTTTTTAACTTTTTCATAAGTTTCATCAGAAGTATAAATTCCTCTGACAACTTCAACTATGCGTGCATCCGGTGCCGGAGAAATAAAATGAAAACTAACACATCTTTCAGGATATTTTAATCCGGAAGACAACTCTGTAATTACAACTGTTGTAGAATTTGTTGCAATTACAGTATTTTTAGATACATATTTTTCTAATTTTTCGAATATATCTTTTCTTTCATCTATTAATTTCTCCCTACTTTTAGAAACAATTGCTTCTATAACAATATCACATTCTTTTAAAATTTCATAATTTGTTGAACCTTTTATTCGTGATAAAATTGCACGCTTTTCGCTTTTTACCATTCCCCATCTTTCTATAATTGCATCTATATCCAGAGATAAACTATTTAAAGATTTTTCTATTTGCTCATCAGAAATTTCTACAAAAACAACATCCATACCACGAGCACTGACCATTCTTGCAATACTTCTACCAACTTCTCCACAACCAATTAAACCAACTTTTCCAAAAAGAGTTTTTGGTTTAGATGATTTACTTAGAGCATATTTTTCTATCTTTTCCATTATTTTTATAATTTTTTTACAAAAATAATATTTTTTTTTAAAAATAATAAAAATATTATTTTTGTAAAAAAATTTTGATGAAAAATTTAAAAAAAATTAAAACGGCTTTAATTTCTGTTTTCTATAAGAGAAATTTAGAAAAAATAGTTAAAAAGTTAGACGACTTAAATGTTCAGATTATTTCCACAGGTGGCACTGAGAAATTTATAAGAAATTTAGGGATAAAAGTTATTTCTGTTGAAAATATTACTTCTTTTCCAGAGATAATGGATGGCAGAGTAAAAACTTTACATCCAAAAATTTTTGGTGGAATACTTGCAAGAAATGAAAATAAAAATGATAAAAAACAATTGGAAGAATTTAATATTCCAATTATAGATCTTGTTATTGTTGATTTATATCCTTTTGAGGAAACTGTAAGAAATTCTAAAAGTGAAGATGAAATTATAGAAAAAATTGACATCGGAGGAATTTCTTTGATACGTGCTTCAGCAAAAAATTATAAAGATGTTTTTGTTGTTTCCTCTCAAAATCAATATTTAGAATTTATAAAAATTCTTGATAAAAATCAAGGAATTACAAGTATAGACGAGAGAAAAGAATTTGCAAGAAAATCTTTTTCTATTTCGTCTGATTATGATAGAAATATTTTAAATTATTTTTCTAAAAAGAATATTTTAAGGTATGGTGAAAATCCTCATCAAGAGGCTTATTTTTCCGGAGAGATGGAAAAAATTTTTGATAAATTAAATGGAAAGAAAATTTCTTATAATAATTTATTGGATATAGATGCTGGATTAAATTTAATTTCCGAATTTAAAGAAACAACTTTTGCAATTTTGAAGCATAATAATGCTTGTGGATTAGCTTCGAGAAATAATTTATTAGACGCATGGAAAGATGCACTTGCCGGAGACCCAATTTCTGCTTTTGGTGGAGTTTTGATTTGTAATAAAAATTTAGATAAAAAAACTGCCGAAGAAATTAATAAGATATTTTTTGAAGTAATTATTGCACCATCTTATGAAGAAGAAGCTTTAAAAATTTTAAAACAAAAAAAGAATAGAATTATTCTTCTTTTAAAAGAAAATAAAAATTTCCAAAAAGAACAATTTAGGACAATTCTTAATGGATTTCTTTATCAAGAAAAAGATTTAAAAACAGAAGAAGAAATAGATTTAAAAACGGTAACAAAAATTTCTCCGGAATGTAAAGAAATTTCTGATTTACTTTTTGCTAATAAAATTGTAAAACATACAAAATCTAATGCCATAGTTCTTGCAAAAAATAAGCAACTTATAAGTAGTGGAGTTGGGCAAACTTCTCGTGTAGATGCACTGAAACAAGCAATAGCAAAAGCAAAACATTTTAATTTTGATTTAGAAAATTCTGTGATGGCATCTGACGCTTTTTTCCCGTTTTCTGATTCTGTAGAAATTGCTTATAATTCTGGTATTCGTTTTGTCATTCAGCCCGGAGGTTCTATAAGAGATAAATCTGTTATAAAATTTTGCGACGAAAAAAAAATGTCTATGGTTTTTACCGGAACAAGACATTTTAAACACTAAAAAATAAATCATAAAAAATAGGATTTTATAAAAATCCTATTTTTTTATTCAAAATAAAATCATTAAAATTTTTCGTTTTTTTGAAAAATATTTTTTTTAAATTATAAAAAATCATTAAAATTTTTCGTTTTTTTGAAAAAATTTTTTTTTAAATTATAAAAAATCATTAAAATTTTTCGTTTTTTTGAAAAAAATATTTTTTTTATTCAAAATAAAATCATTAAAAATTTTCGTTTTTTGAAAAATATTTTTTTTTTAAATTATAAAAAATCATTAAAAATTCGGATCTTTGAAAAAAAATTCTGTATTTATAAAAAATACAGAAAATTCAAAAAAATCATTTTTTGAAAAAAAAAAATATAATTAATTAACTTTAAAAGTAATATCACCTTTTTTGAAGAAATTAACAATTTGATTTGCTGAAGCTATGCCAGCATTTATATTTGCTTCCTTTGTTTGTGCTCCCATTTTTTTAGGTGTGAAGAAATACCTGTTTTCATAATTTTCAATAATTGCATCTTTGCAATCTGGTGCAAGATCTGAAATATATGAAAAATCTTTTCTATCTTTGAAAATCTGCAAAAGAGATTTTTCACAAATAACTTCCTTGCGCGCTGTATTTACTAAAACAGCATTTTCTGGCATAGATTTTAATAAATCTATATTTATCGATTTTTTAGTATTTTTATTAGAAGGAATATTTAATGAAATATATTGACAAGTTTTGTACAATTCTTCGGCAGAATCCAAAACTTTTACACCGTCTTTTTCTATGTCTTTTTTTTCTAAGAAAGGGTCAAAAGCATAAACTTCCATAGAAAATCCCTTAGCCATTTTTGCTATACAACGACCAACATTTCCGTATGCGTGTATTCCGATTTTTTTATTTTTCAACTCACTTCCAGCTTTTCCATTGAAAAAACCACGAGATTTAAAAAGCATCATACCAAAAGCTAATTCTGCCACAGCATTTGAATTTTGCCCCGGTGTGTTCATCACAACAATATTTTTTTCTGTTGCAGTTTTCAAATCTACATTATCATAACCTGCTCCTGCACGTACAACAATTTGCAAGTTCTTTGCAGATTGCAAAATCTCTCTTGTAACTTTATCACTTCTAACAATCAGAGCATCAACATTATAAATAGCATTTTCAAAATTGTCTTGCCCCCTATAATTTTCCATTATAAGAAATTCATAACCATTTTTTTTTACTATTTCTTCTATTTTATTCACCGCTTCTGCCGCAAAAGGTTTTTTTGTTACAACTAAAATTTTTTTTTTCATTTTTTTTTAATTTTATTGCAAATTTAAAAATAAATTTTAATAAAAAAATTATAAATTTTATGTCCCTTTAATTTTTTTATTAAAACTTTTAACGTTTTTTTTGAAAATTTTTTTTTATAAAATATGTTTAAATTTAAAAAACAAGAACGACTTTGTAATAAAGTTTTAATAAAAGAATTATTTAGTAAAAATAAAAATTTTTTTTCATTTCCATTTAAAATTTTATGGAAAAAAGTAGATTTAAAAACAAGTTATAATTCTAAAATTCTAATTGCTGTTCCGAAAAAGAAATTTAAAAAAGCTTTAGATAGAAACTTATTAAAAAGACGAACAAGAGAAGCATACAGATTAAATAAATCTAATTTCTATGAATTTTTGAAGAAAAAAGATGAAAAAATTATTTTTGTTTTATTTTATATAAGTAATAAAATTTTAGATTATCAAACCATTGAAAAATCTATTATAGAAATTCTAAATAAATTTGAAAATGAGATTACTCGCTAAACCTTTTATATTAATTATTCGTTTTTATCAAACTGCATTATCTCCATTTTTGCCTCCAACTTGCAGATATACACCAACTTGCTCAACTTACAGCATACAAGCTTTAAGAAAATATGGTTTATTAAAAGGAGGATTTCTTGCTTTAAAAAGAATTTTATCTTGTAATCCATGGGGGGGGAGTGGTGAGGATCCACTGATTTAGTAAAAAAAATTTAAATTTTTTTGAAAAAAAGTCTTTCTTTATCTTATAAATAAAGAGATTAAAAAAATTTTTTTCAAAATTTGTTCAAAATTTCAAATATTTTAATTTCAAAATAAAAAAATTTTTTCAAAAATCGCCCAAAATTTCAATATTTTTTAATTTCAAAATAAAAAAATTTTTTCAAAAATCGTCCAAAATTTTAATATTTTTTAATTTCAAAATAAAAAATTTTTTTTAAAAATTCGTCCAAAATTTCAAATATTTTAATTTCAAAATAAAAAAATTTTTTCA
>JAOZVH010000197.1 GCA_029938235.1 Bacteroidales bacterium | reverse complement strand
GTAATGAACTTTGATTTTTTCGCCAATACTTCCATAATTAGAAATTGTTTCAAAACTGTCCATTTTTATAGGTGATATTTTGAAATTTATATTTTCTATTATGGCTGCAGTCGGACAAACAGAAATGCACATTCCACAAGATTCACAATTTGTTTCGATGAGAGAATTTTCCATACTTGGAGCAATGAAAGTATCAAAACCTCTTTTTACAAGTCCAAGAGCATTCGCCCCAACCACATCACGACAAATTCGTACACATTTTGCACATAAAATACATTTATTATTATCAATTTCTATAAACGGATGCGAATTATCAATTTCATATTCTTTGAAATCTCCGGCAAATCTTTTTTGGTCGGCATTATATTCTGTTGCATATTTTTTTAAATCGCAAGTAAAATAAGATTCACAACCACATTCCAAACAACGATTTGCTTCATTTTGACAAGTTCTTTCGTCAAAACCAAGTTCAACTTCTTTGAAATTAACTCTATTATTTTTATCAAGAGTTGGCATTTCATTTTTTGTAAAGCTTTCAAATTTTCCAAAATAATCCTCAGAAACTTGTTTTTTAAAATTATCTTTCTTTGATAAAAATTCTTTTTCTACAGCTTTAATTTCCTCATTCATCAAAAATTGATGACAACTTAAAGAAGCAATTTTTGCCTGAGCAATGGCTTCTATCAAAGTTGCTGGACCAGTTACACCGTCTCCGGCGGCAAAAATTGATGAAACTCCGGTTTGTAAAGTTTTTACATTTGCATCAATATCGCCCCAACGGTTAATTTTTAATTGCTCATTTTCAAAATGTTCATTAACATTATCCAAAAAATCAACAACAGTTTTCTGACCTATTGCAGCAAGTATGAAATCTAATTTTAATTCAAACTCGGAATTTTTTATAGGAACAGGTCTTCTACGTCCAGATTTGTCTGGCTCACCAAGTTCCATTTTTATGCACGTAACAGATTTTAAAATTCCATTTTCATCTTTATTAACTTTCGACGGATTTGTTAAAAATAAATATTCTATACCTTCCAATTTAGACTCGTGGATTTCTATAGGATTTGCAGGCATTTCTTTTTCTGTACGTCTATAAATTACAAAAACTTTTTCTGCTCCGCAACGCATTGCTGTTCTGCAACAGTCCATAGCTGTATTTCCTCCGCCGACAACAGCAACTGTTTTATTAGAAAAATCCATAGGTTTCCCTGTCATTTCCATATTTCCCAAAAAGTCAATACCAGAAAAAACATTTGTAGCATCATCTCCTTCACAACCTACTAAAGTTCCCTTTTGTGAGCCAATAGTTAAAATCGTAGCGTCGTAATTTTTTTTAATCTCTTCAAAATTAATATTTTTGCCAAGTTTTTTATTAAAAAAAATTTTTACTCCAATTTCTTTAATTCTTTCAACTTCTTTATCCAGAATATCATTAGGAAGACGATATTCAGGAATTCCATATCTCAACATTCCTCCGGCATGAGAATTTGCCTCAAAAATATCAACTTGATGACCTTTTTGTTGTAAAAAATACGCACAAGATAATCCGCCAGGTCCAGCACCAATTACAGCAATTTTTTTATTTGTAGATTTTTCAATTTCCGGAATAAAATAATCCTCACTTTGCAAATCATAATCAGCAATAAAACGCTTCATATAATCTATTCCTGCCGGAGAATTATCAGCAAGATTTCTTCTGCAAGCGACTTCACAAGGTCTAACACAAACTCGTCCGCAAATGGCTGGCAACGGATTAACTTCTTTTATCAAAGCAATTGCCTCTTTTCTCAATGAGAGAAATATAGCCTTGAATATCAACTCCTGCAGGACAAGTCGTTTTGCAAGGAGCAACACAATCAGCATAATGATTACTTAATAATAAATCCAAAGCCGCTTTGCGAGATTTTTTTATTCTTTCATTGTCAGTGAAAATTTTCATACCATCTAATATGCGGGTAGAACAAGAAGTTTGTAAATTTTTTACACCGTCAATTTCAACAACACAAAGATAACAAGAAGAATAAGGTTCTAAACGTTCGTCGTTACAAAGAGTAGGAATATTAATATTATTTCGCTTTGCAAGTTCTAAAATCGTTTCGCCAGATTTTCCCTTATATTTTTTATTATTAATTAATACATTGATATTTTTCATAAATAAAAAAAATTAACGTTAAAAAAAAATTTTTTTTCAAAAAAAACGCCAATTTTTTATAATTAAAAAAAAATTTTTTCCAAAAAACGCCAATTTTTCAATGATTTTTAAAAAAAATTTTTTTCCAAAAAACAGCAAAATTTTAATGATTTTAAATTATTAAAAAAAAATTTTTTTTGAAAAAAACGTCAATTTTTTAATGATTTTAAATTTCAAAATTCGTCCAAAATTTCAAAAGAAATTTAATGATTTTTAAAAAACAACATTGGTATTCTTTTTTAACACCAATGTTTAAACACCAAAAAAACGTCCAAAATTTTCTACATCAAACATTGGAGGTTTCTTTTTTAACCTCCAATGTTAAAAAATTTTTTCCAAAAAACGTCCAAAAATTTAATATTTTTTAATTTCAAATTAAAAAAAAATTTTTTTTTCAAATTCGTCCAAAATTTTATAATTTTATAATTTCAATTAAAAAAAATTTTTTTTCAAATTCGCCCAAAATTTTAATATTTTTATTATTTCAAAATATATTTTTTTTAATTAAATCTCTTTCTATTCCTACATTTTTATAAAATTACATTAAACGAATATTTTTAATTCCCATTACTGTAATGTCATCTCTTTGTTTTTCAATTTTCATCCAGTTATTTAATTCTTTTTCCAAAATTTCCTTTTGCTTTTGTAAATTTTTTCTCGCAATTTTTTTCGTAATCTCAAGAAATTGCTTTGTACCAAAACGCTTTCTTTCTAAATTATTTTGGTCTATATAACCGTCAGTAGTTAAATAAATTATGTCTTCATTTTTAATAAAAAATTCTTGATTTGTAAAATCTACAGCCCTACGTTTTTTTGTTTTTCCACCTATGGAACGACGGTTTGGTTTTATGCTTTCAATTTCATTATTTTCATTTCTATAAATAAACAATGGACGTTTTGCTCCGGAGAAATTTACATTTATATTTTCATCTTCCATTTTCTCAAACCTACATAAACATAAGTCCATACCGTCATTATTTTCTGTTTTGGCTTGTTTTAGAGATTTTTTTATTCCTTCATCTAATAATTCTAAAATCTTTTCTGTGTCAATAACTTTTCTTTCTTTTACAATTTCGCTTAACAAACGACTTCCGATCATACTCATAAAAGCTCCGGGAACTCCATGTCCGGTGCAATCCACCACAGCAACAAAAATAAAAAATTTATTTTCCATTTTCAATTTTGTAAACCAATAGAAATCTCCGGAAACTATATCTTTTGGACGAAATATATTAAAAAAATCAAAATGCTTTTTCATATTTTCATCTATAGGTAAAATTGCTTTTTGTATGGTTTGAGCATAAGTTATGCTGGAAGTTATCATTTCATTTTTTAAAGTAATTTCTTCATTAGAAATTAGTAACTCTTCAGATTGAGTAAGAATTTCTTCTTTTTGTTGTTCTAATTCTGCATTTTTACCCATTATTTGCTCATTCTGTTTTCTAATTTCTTTTGTTCGTTCTTGTACAGTATTCTCTAATTTTATATTTTGTTCTTTTAATCTTTTTGTATATAATTTAACAATCATAAATATAAAAATAAATCCTAAAATAATATAAGATAAATAAGCTAAATTTGTTCTTTGCCAAGGCGGTAAAATTTCAAATTCATAGGTGGCTATTGTACTTTCATTCTTATAAAAATTTATTGCTTTTACTTTAAATATATATTTTCCTTCATATAAATTCGTATATTCTTTCTTAGTTTCTTCTGTCCAATTTGACCATTCTTTGTCAAAATTTTCTAACTTATAAGCATATTTTATTTCTTCTTGTGCTTCATAAAATTGCGAAGCATAAGTAAAATTTAAAGAATTATCTTTATAATTTAAAATTGGAATTAAATGTTTTTCCTGTTTTAAAGTTGTCATTAAAATGCTTTCATTTTTTATATTATAATTTGTTCCAAAAAACAATAAACTATCTTGTCCACAAATAACTTTCCTTATTGATGTATTATAAAATTTTGGAGTTTTATTAATCTTTTTGGTATTATAAATACATAAACCTTTTGTACTTGTTCCAAATAAAATAATACTATCAGATAATTCAGACATAGAAGCAACCATTAGAGAGGAAATTCGTCTTGAAAACATTCTATCTGTTATATAAGAATTATCCTTTTGTTTTATAAGAATGGAAGCACCATCAGCAATAATATCTCCATTTTTTCTTATCAATAAATTATAAATAGGATTTTCTTTTTCTTTACCGAAAAGTTTTCCATAGTCATCTGTTTTATAAAATTTTTCTTTTTTATTGTCAAATTTATAAATTCCTTTATTCGTTGTAAAGATCATTTCGTCATTTACATAATAAGTTTTTATTCTTCCTGTTGGAAGATTATTACTCGTATCATAATGGCATAATTCATATTGTTCAGAAATTGGTAATTTATCAGATTTATTTTTCTTTTTTAATTGAAAAACAAAATTAAAGAAAGTTCCAACCCAAATATTTCCATTTGGTATTTCTTCTATACTAAGAACTACTCCATCTAAATCAGTAATTTTTGTTAGTTCAAATTTAGAATTTTTATATTCTAATAATTCAACTTTTTTACGACTTCCGGCAAATAATTTATTCCTATCTAATAAAGATTCTTTAATAGTAATATAAGAATTAGAAGAAATTTTTTCTAATCCAGTTTTTTTTACAATAAATAAACCGTCAGTTTTTCCAGCAAATAAAATAGTATCTTTTTTCGTATAAAATTCTTGAAAATCCCATACAGGTTGTATGGTATTTGGTATTTCTATAAATTTAATTTTTTTTGTTTTATCTTTAATTTTATCCATTTCTAAATAAGAAATTCCTGCAAAAGTTGAAATATATAATATTTTTTTATGTTTTATCATACTTAAAATTGGACTTCCAACATTATTTTTTTCTCCTAAAAAACGAAAAGCAGAACCAGTCTCTATTTTTGAAATTCCTATATTTAAAGTAAGCCAAGAAATTCCATCTTTATGCATTTGGTTAAAACAGGTATTATCTTGTAAAATATTTTCTTTATTAAAAATATCTAAAACTTTCCCATTTTTATTAATTATGACAACTCCACCATTTCTTGTTCCTATGGAAAATTTATTATCAGAAATTCTTTTGCAACAATAAATCAAATTTTTTTTAAAAAAATCATCTGCTTCGGTTTTAAAATTTAATAAAGTATCTTTTTCTTCGTCATAAATTAATAATTTTTTATTAACTGAAATTAATAATTTATTATCATCAAATTCATTCAAATCTTTTACATTTTCTTTTTTAAAAAGAAATTTATTGTATGGAGTTTCTATTAATTTATTGTTTTCTAAATAAGAAAGATAACCATCATTTTCTAATGCAATAATTTTATTCTTTAAATTAAAAATACTTGTAAATTCTTTTTTTGTTTTAAAAACTTTAATTTTATCTAAATTATTTTTGGAGTCATCAAAAATAGAATCCTCATTAGAATAGGGAGAAAATTTTAAAATTTTTTTTATTATTTGAAAATAAACTTCATTGTTTTTTATTTTTATATACCATACATCTGGAGGAGATTTTAATTTTGAAATGTCCATACGAGAACTTATGGAAAAATATTTCATTTCTCCAATTTTATTTGGAGCAAGGTAACCAAAATTACCTTGTCCTCCAACATAAATTCTACCTTTCCCATCTAAAGCAATGCAACGAACAGCAAAATTAGTCTTGATTTTTCTCCAATTTTTACCGTCATATTCTAAAACTCCATCAGCATTTGCAAAGTACATCATTCCCCTATCGTCTTGAATAACTTCCCAATTTTGTGGTTGTGCATTATATTCATTAACTTCAAAATTTTTATGGTATGCAGAAGATATAAATTCTTGTGTATAAGTTATAAAACTTAAAAAAACAAAATTTAAAAATATAAATATTTTTTTCATAACTTTTTTTTTACAATTTATATTTTTTTTTGGAAAAATCTAATTTTTTCATAAGAAATATTTTTTATGAGAAAATATGAAAATTTTGGACGATTTTCGAAAAAAATTTTTTTAATTTTGAAATTAAAAAATATTAAAATTTTGGACGTTTTTTTAAAAAAAATTTTTTAATTGAAATTAAAATATTTGAAATTTTGGACGTTTTTTAAAAAAAATTTTTTTTATTTTGAAATTAAAAAATATTAAAATTTTGGACGTTTTTTGAAAAAAATTTTTTTTATTTTGAAATTAAGAAATGTTAAAATTTTGGACGTTTTTTGAAAAAAATTTTTTTTAATTTGAAATTAAGAAATGTTAAAATTTTGGACGTTTTTTAAAAAAAATTTTTTTT
>JAOZVH010000196.1 GCA_029938235.1 Bacteroidales bacterium | reverse complement strand
ATTTTCAAGGAAGAAGCAAAAGCGGAAGAATGAAAAATAAAAGCGATGATGAAAAATATACAAAATTAATAAAACATCTAAAAAATAATTTAAATATTATCGCTAAAAAAATAGAAATAAAAGTTTATGAATATGAATTTTTAAGAAAATAATATAAAAAATTTGGATTTTTTTTAAATGCAAAATTAATTTTTTTAATTTGAAATTAAAAAAATTAAAATTTTTGATGTTTTTTGAGAAAAATTTTTCCAAAAAAACGTTAAATTTTTAATGATTTTTATAATAAAAAAATTTGGCTCTTCGAACCTTTTTGTGGAGGAGAATTTTTTTCACAATAAAATTGTGAAAAATTTGTGTTTTTTTCAAAATATTTTTTAAAAATTTTTATTTCAAATTTTTATTAAAACGTTAATAATCAATAATTTATAGTGTATGCAACGAAATCATCGTGGACGATGAAGCATTTTATTTTTATTTTTGATAAAAAAAATATTACATTTCACAAAAAGGTTCGATAACCAAAAATTTTTTCAAAAAACGTTAAATTTTTAATGATTTTTTATAATGAAAAAAAATTTTTTCAAAAAAACGTTAAATTTTTAATGATTTTTTATAAGTTATAATATGCCTTTCTTTTTTTTTGTTATAAATATCTCCAATTTTTATCATAATTGCTGTTTCTTCTACATTACCAAAATATTTATTATTTGTTGTTCCAAATACTTTCATAGTTGGCGATAAGTTCATATATGAATTTATTAATGGAGGAATATTTTCTCCCAATTCTCTAACTTTTTTAGATAAAATTTTATAATCATTTTCATAATTTTTCTCGTTTATAATGGCAGATAATTCATTTTCTTTATGAAAGAAATTTAAATTTTCATAAGGTAAAACTAATTTTTCATCATCATAAAAATATTTTTTAAAAAAATATAAAATTAAATCTCTTGCTTTTTTATCAAAATCTTTGTACATAGTAACTTTTCCAAAAAAGTATTTTGCACTTTTATAATCCACAATTAATGCTCCGAGACCATCCCATAAATTATCCAAAGTAAATAAACTTTTTCTGGAAATTTTAGAAGCCTGCTGATACATAGGACGAATAAAAGAACGACCTAATTCTATTAGATTTGGAAGATAATTTTTTTCAAATTCATTAGAAAACTTAAAAAGTCTGGAGGTTGTTAATTTTATATTTCCATTCTCATCTTTTGGAGCATTTTTACAAAAAATAAATCTATATCCTCCGAGAATTTGTTGTTCTTTATCGTCCCAAACAATGAGTTGTTGATAAGGATTTTCTTTTGATAGATCAAAATTATCTATATCAAAACTTCTTCCTGTTCCGCCGCCAGCTTTTCTAAAAGTAAGTTCTCTTAATCTAGCAATTTCTTGCATTACATTCGGCGAATTATTTGCATCAACAATATAAAGTTCTTTATTATTTTTATTTGTTTTTCGCAAGAACTTTTCTTTTGTTAATTCCGCTTTTAAAATTTCTCCGGAAATTTCATTAATAATTTTTTCCATATTATTTTTTTTAATTTGTTAATTCTCCACTTATAGAAGTTACCATTTTTTCTGATATTTCTTTATGACTAATTTTTTGTCCCAATAAAAACATTAATTTTGTAATTGCCGCTTCTGTTGTCATATCAAAAGCACCAATAACACCTATTTCTTTTAAAACACTACTTGTTTCATAAAGTCCCATTTTTACGCTACCCATATTACATTGTGTAACATTCACTATAATTAGACCATTTTTTATTGAATTTTCTAATTTTTCTAAAAACCATTTTTTTGTTGTGGCATTACCAGAGCCAAAAGTTTCCAAAACAATAGCTTTTAAATCTTTTGCATTTAAAATGGCATCTACATAATTTTCATTTAAATTTGGAAAGATTTTTAAAATGGCAACATTATTATCAAAATTTGTATGAATTTTTAAGCCTTTCATAAAAGGTGCATTTATTCCATAATTTATATATTTTTCATTAAATTTTATAGAAATTCCAACATCAGCAAGATGAGGATAATTTGATGATTTAAAAGCCTTAAAATCTTCCGAACTATATTTTTTCGTTCTGTTTCCCCTATATAATTTATATTCAAAATAAATGCAAACCTCCGGAACCATAGGATAATTATTTTTACGAGAGGAAGCAATCTCTATGGCAGAAACTAGATTTTCTCTTCCATCTGTCCTCAGAACTCCAATTGGAAGTTGTGAACCAGTTAAAATTATAGGTTTTTGTAAATTTTCTAAGATAAAACTTAAAGCCGAAGCTGTAAAAGACATAGTATCTGTTCCGTGTAAAATAACAAAACCATCATATTTTTCATAATTTTCATAAATAATTTTCGCAAGTTCTACCCAAGTTTCAAAGTCTATATCTGATGAATCTAATGTTTTTTTAAAAGAAATTGTATCTAAATTTTTAACAAAATTTTTCAACTCAGGAATAAGGTCATAAATATTATCAAAATCAAAAGTTTTTAAACTGTTTGTTTTATAGTCTTTAACCATTCCAATGGTTCCACCTGTATAAATAATTAAAATTGACGATTTTTTTTTATCTAAATCCATAAAAAATTTTCTTGCAAAAAAAGATATTTTTTATAAAAAAAAAATTTTTTTTCAAAATGTTAGAATATTTTAAAATTTAAATCTATGAAAAAGATTTTTTTTTAACAGAAATTATAGATGCTGTAAAAGAAGAAAATTTACATTTTGAAAAAGTTTTACAAGTTGTTACAGAAAATCCAGTAGCGATTTTGAAATTAAAAAATAAGGGAAAATAGAAGTTTGAAAAAATGCAGATATTTTATTGTTTGATGAAAATTATGATATTTTACACATAATTGCAAATGTGAATTTCTAAAAAAAGATAATAAAATTTTGAAAAATGAAATTTTAAAAAATTTTTTTCCTACTAAGTTTTCATTTCTTCTTGTTGTGTTAATTTTTTACTTTGTTCTTGGAAATTTTTTAAAAGATTTTTTGTTTTTTCATTAATTTTAATTGTTTCTACTGATGAAGCCAAATTATTAGCCACTTTTTCTATAAAATTTATTTCATATTTTTTGAATTTTTCAAAAGAAGCAATTTCTATAATTCCAAATAAATTATCATTTACAACCATTGGAATTATTAATAAAGAACTTGGATTAGAATTTCCAAGTCCAGAAGAAATGGAAATATAATCATTTGGAATATCTTCTAAATAAATTGTTTTTTTCTCTAATGCACAAGTTCCGGCCATTCCGTCTCCTATTTCTATTTTTTTCTGAAGATGTTTTTTCCTATCAAAGGCATAAGAAGAAATTTGCTCTAAATAAATATCTGTTTTATCATAATCATTATAAATAAATAAACCTCCTTGATTTGCTTTTAAATATTTAATAATTTCTCTTAGGATATTATCACATAGTTTTTTTAAATTATTAGGATATTGTCTTTGTATTTCTGAAAAAATAGACATTCCTTTTGTTTCCCAGTTTCTAATTTTGTCTTCTTTTTTTCTTTTTTCGTCTATAATTTTTGCTTCTAATAAATCTTCTTTTAATTTTATTAAAGATCTTCCAAGACTTCCTTTGGGAGAAAATTCTACTTTTACATCGTATTTTCTTTTTCTTAAATTTTCTGCAAAATCTATCATTTTTTTTCTATTTTCTATCATAATATTAAAAGTTTTTATCATTTTTCCTATTTCATCATCTGATTCTAAATTTAGAGTTTCCTGAATATCACTGTTTTCCATAGCATATATACTTTTTTCCAAAAGGAAAATAGGTCTTATTATATTTTGAGAAAAAAAGTAAATAAATATCAAAGAAATTATAAAAACAATGCTTCCAGTAATGGCAGAAATAATTTGTAATTCACTTACTGTCTTGAAAAAACTTCTTTTATTTATAACTTCTACCATCACAAAATAAGAGCCTTTATTTTTATTTAAAATAAAAATATTTTTATGCAAAAGAATTTTATCTTCTGTTTCTTCTATTCCGGATAAATTTGATAAAATTTTTTCTCCTAATTCTGGGAAATCTATTTTGAAATTTTTATTTATTTTTAAATCTCTTCCCCATCTTTTCGTAACATCTTTGTTATATATATAAAAACCTTCTTTATCTATTAAAAAAATTTCATTCGTACTTTTATTAAGTACATCTAATTCTGCAAAAATTTCTTCTGCAAAAACATTCGCAATAACAATTCCTCTTTTTCTATCCATAGAATCGAATATCGGCAAAGCACATCTAATAACCGGATTAAATGGAATTTCTATTTTTCCTTTTTCTCTATTTAAATTTATTTCAGAAACATAAAAAGTATTTCTTGAAAAATGTATAGTTTCTAAAAAATAGTCTCTATTTTTTTTATTTTGAAGTTGTTTTTCATTAATAATTTTTATAAATTTTTTGTTATTATCAATGCGAATAACTTCATTTCCTTTTTCATCTAAATATCTCAGTTGCATATAAAAACCTCTGGATTGAGATATTCTTTTAAATATTAATTGTAATTCTTTTTTCTTTTTGTCATAAAAGTCATAATTTTTTATGCTATCATTTTTACCTAAAAGAGGATTTACATTTTCTATTATAGATTTGATCTGTGGTAATTCACTTATTAATTTTATATCATTTTTTACATTATCTAAAAAATTAGATATGTTTTTACATTTTATATTAACTCTATCTTCTGTAGCTTTTAAGTTAATATCTTTAATTGCTGTTTTAAATAATTTACTGGGAACAGCAATTGTCGTTGCTATTACAATAACAAAAGCAAAAGAAATACCAATAATTAATTTTACATTAATTGGAATATCTCTTAATTTTAAATAATCTGCCGTTATTTCGTTAAAAAAATTTTTATTATTCAATTTCATAAAATTTTTTTTTTCAAATTTTATACAAAAATAATAAAATTTTTATTATTTTTTTTAATAATATTGTAATTTAATTTTATAAAAAAATATGAAAAAAACTATTTCTATAATTTTCATCATTGTAATTTTAGACCAGATATTAAAAATCTGGATAAAATTAAATATGTCCATTGGACAGGAATTTTCTATTATTGATAATTGGTTCATTATACATTTTACCGAAAATAATGGAATGGCTTTTGGTATGGAATTGGATTTATTTGGTTTAAAATCAGGAAAATTAATTTTAAGTGTTTTTAGAATAATTGCCATTTGTGGGATAGCTTGGTTTTTGTATGATTTGAAAAAGAAAAATGCACCAAGTGCTTTGTTAATAAGTATAGGAATGATAATGGCCGGAGCAATGGGAAATATCATTGATAGTGTTTTTTATGGAAAGATTTTTAGTGATAGTTTTCACAATGTGGCAGAATTTATGCCTAAAAATGGTGGTTATTCGGATTTTTTACATGGAAAAGTTGTTGATATGTTTTATTTTCCAATTTTAAAAGGAAGTTTTCCATCTTGGTTACCTTTCTGGGGAAACGAAAATTTTATATTTTTTAGACCTGTTTTTAACATTGCTGATTCTGCCATTACATTAGGAGTATTAAATATTTTAATTTTTCAAAATAAATTTTTTAAAAAAAATCAAGAATTATGAAAAAAATTTTTTTAATTTTTATATTATCACTTATTTTTTCTTGCACTAAAGACAGTGAAACAGAAGAAACGGAATTGTCAGATAATTTTATTAGCGATTTTTTCGACCGAGATGACACAGAAAATGGAGTTATTAGTAATATGTGGACGGTCTCAAAAGACACAGAAGATATTTTAAAAATCAAAGACAATGAATTATACATTACAAAAAATATTTCAACTGGAACCATCGCTTTTTGGTCTAAGCAAGAAGTTTATGAAAGAAATTTTTTAGAAAGATTTAAGTTTTCTATAAAAGAAGGAGAAAAAGATAGTAATGTAGTGATTAATTTTGTTGGAGGAATTATGGGAAATCCTAAACTAACTTTCACCGCAGGAATTAAAAATAATTATTTGAAAATTTATGCAGACAGTTCAAAAACAGATAGTAATTTTATTTCCTTCAATAAGAATGAAGATTATTTTTTAGAATTACTTGTGAAAGATTCTTTGATGAAACTGTTTTTGAAAAAAGATAATGCTTTGATTTTTGATTTGGAACATAAGTTTTTTAATGCAGAAACAAATGCTCTTGGAATAACTATAAAAAATCTCGATACAACTTTAAATTTAAAAATTGACGATTTTGAAGTTAAAAGAATTGAAGAATAAGATTTTTTTTATTCCTTCAAAATAAAAAATATTGAAATTTTGGACGTTTTTTGAAAAAATTTTTTTTATAATTTCAAAATAAAAAATATTAAAATTTGGGCGTTTTTTGAAAAAAAATTTTTTTTATAATTTCAAATGAAAAATATTGAAATTTTGGACGACTTTTAAAAAAATTTTTTTTTATAATTTCAAATAAAAAATAGTATCCACTCAATTTAGTATGGTAAAAAGTTTTTTTTCTTTTTTTTT
>JAOZVH010000195.1 GCA_029938235.1 Bacteroidales bacterium | reverse complement strand
CATAAATTTTTTAGGCATATTTAATACGGAAAAACTTTAGAATGACTACTTAATAAAGTTTTTTAATTTGTAATTACCATCATTATCATTTAAATTAAATTTTTTCTTTTTTTCTTTATCAATTATTACATTTTCAAATTTAGCAAAATTTTTATTTTTTACATAAATCAACATAAACTCATTTGAAGGACTGAAAAAATTTGCAAATTGTCTTCCTTCTGGCTTATGTACAACAGAAATTAAACCAATTCTATTTTTCCTGCCAAAAATTTCATCTGCTACCATTCCTAAATAAAACAATTCAATATGATCAATTGCTATTGCAATAAATCCATCTTTTGTTAAAAAACTTTTAGCAATATTCAATCTGTTTTTCATAAATGTAAGCCATGTTGAATGCTTAAAAGAATTATTGTATGTAAATGTTTCAGCACTTCCACCAGTATTATACGGTGGGTCTATATAAATCAGTTTTACTTTTCCAGCAAATTCTTTTTTTAGAGAATGCAATGCAAGTAGGTTGTTACCTTTAATTATTAAGTTGTCTGTAATTGTGTTTTCGGGCAGTCCTCTTTTTTTATTTAGTTCTGCATCTCTTGTAAAGCCTTTAAATTTATGTTCTCCGTCTTTGTCAAAAATTTTTGCATTTGTTAAAACTTTTGGTTCTAATAGTTGAGTAATTTCGTCCTGTGCCAGAATTTCATTAAAAAATATTTCTTCTCTTTTATCTTCTTCTCGGCTTTGTCCTCCTTCCAAAATACAATCTTTAAAAGGCCAAACAAGAGCGATTTCATTGCGTTGTTTTAGGTATTTTCCATTAATAGTTAATCCAACTTTGTTTTTATATTGTGTGTAGCTGTCGTTCATGTAGTTTTTTTGCTCTAAAAATTGCACAAATAAATTTTGGTTAAATACCAAACTGCCTTTTATCTCGATAAAGAATTTTTCTTTTAACTCTTTATTATCTAGTAATAATTCAATCAATCTGACATCAAAATTCTGTGCTTTATTTATTACAAGCCACTTTTTTAATTCTTTACTGTCTGTAATGAAGTTGTTCTCTTTTTTGAGTTGTTCTTCTAATTTATCATATAGTTTCAAAGAAAATATTGTTTTATTTTTTTTATTTAAAATTTATATTTAATTTTTTACAAAAGTATAAAAATATTTTATAAAAAATATTTTCAATTTTTTTTTGAAATTAAAAAAAATTTTTTTCAAAAATCGCCCAAAATTTTAATGCTTTTTATTTTGAAATTTAATTTTTTTTTTCAAAAATCGCCAAAATTTTAATGTTTTTTATTTTTTTTTTTTCAAAAACGGCAATTTTTTAATGATTTTTTAAAATTAAAAAAAAATTTTTTTTTTCAAAAACGGCAATTTTTTAACATTTTTTATAATTAAAAAAATTTTTTTTTCAAAAAAAACGGCAATTTTTTAATGATTATTTATAATTTTAAAAAAAATTTTTTTTTGAAAAAATGCCCAAAATTTCAATATTTTTTAATTTCAAAATAAAAAAAATTTTTTTTCAAAATTCGTCCAAAATTTCAACATTTTTTATTTCGAAAATTAAAAAAATTTTTTTTCAAAAATCGTAAAAATTTTAACATTTTTTAAATTTCAAATTAAAAAATTTTTTTTCAAAAAAATGGCAATTTTTTTAATGATTTTAAATTTCAAATTAAAAAATTTTTTTTCAAAAAAACGACAAATTTTTTACGTTTTTGAAATTAAAAAAAAAATATAATTCCGTAAACAAAAATTGGAGGTTTTTGTAAACCTCCAATTTTAAAAATTTAAACTTCTCTAATAATTTTTACAATTTCTTTACCCTTTTCAACTGCTTTCAAATTAAGAGGAATTAAACGATGATGACGTTCAGGAAGTGCTTTTTCTAAACCTTTCTTAATATTCTCGTCGAGAATTATAGGATTTTGTTTTAATAATGCTCCCAGAACTATCATATTAGCAACCTTAGGATTTTTTAAATCACTTGCTGCTGCTTTTGCTGCGTCTGCTCTATAAATATTAATATCTTCTCTTTCTGGATGTCGGTTTATACCGTTTCCGTCATAAATCAAAGTACCACCTTTTTTTATCATTTTTTCAAACTTATCCAAAGACGGCTGATTTAATATTATAGCTGTATCATATTCATTTAAAATGGGCGAACTTATCATTTCATCACTAAGAATAACAGTAACATTAGATGTTCCACCTCTCATTTCTGGACCGTAAGAAGGCATCCACGTGACTTCTTTTCCTTGCATTACTCCCGCATAAGCTAAAATTCCACCCATAGAAAGTACTCCTTGTCCACCAAAACCTGCAATTATAATTTCTTCTGTCATTTTATTTATTTTTTAATATCTCCTAAAGGATAATAAGGTATCATATTTTTTTGTAACCATTCATTTGCTTGTACTGGTCTCATTTTCCAGCCTGAATTACAATTAGTTACTATTTCAACGAAAGTAGTACCTTTATTTTCTTTTTGTAATTTAAAAGCCTTTACTATTGCTTTTTTGCATTTTCTAACAAGTGCCGGCGTATGAACAGCCTGACGAGTAGCATAAGCAACTCCGTCTAAATTTGCAACTAATTCGGTCATTTTTAGTGGGTGTCCCATACTTTTTAAATCTCTACCATAAGGAGAAGTACTTGACTTCATATTTTCCAAAGTAGTTGGAGCCATTTGCCCACCTGTCATTCCGTAAATACCATTATTAATAAAAATAAAAGTAATATTTTCACCTCTGTTGCAAGCGTGTATAGTCTCTGCTGTACCTATCGCCGCTAAATCTCCATCTCCTTGATAAGTGAAAACTGTTTTATCTGGCATTACTCTTTTTATTCCTGTGGCAACAGCAGGAGCTCTACCGTGTGCCGCCTGTTGCATATCAATATCCATATAATGATAAGCAAAAACTGAACAGCCAACTGGAGCAACACCTATGGTTTCATCGCCTAAATTTAAGTCTTCCAATGCTTCCATCAACAAACGATGTACAACAGAATGCCCACAACCAGGACAATAATGTAAATATTCATCTGTCAATAATTTCGTTTTTTCGAAAACTTTATTTTCCGGACTAATTATATCTTTTCCAAATTTCATAAAAATATTTTTTTTAATTTTAAAAGCTATTTATTAATAAATTTATTTTCTAATGCTTCCAAAATTTCGCTAGGAGTTGGAATAATTCCTCCGGATCGTCCCATAAAACCCACTTCTAATTTACCATTTATAGCTAATTTTACGTCTTCAACCATTTGTCCATGGTTCATCTCAATAACCATCACTCCTTTTACTTTATCCGCTAACTTATTAATTATGTCGTATGGATAAGGATACAAACTTATTGGACGTAATAAACCAACTTTAATACCTTTTTCTCTTGCCAATTGACAAGCCTTTTGACAAATACGAGCTGTAGTTCCGTAGGCAACAAATAAATAATCAGCGTCTTCTGTATCTATTTCTTGATAACGAACTTCATTTTTCTCAACCTCTCTGTATTTTTTCTGAAGCTCAAGATTTACTTCATACATTTTTTCTGGCTTAATAAAAAGCGAAGTAATATAATTTCTATGTCCTCTGCCAGCTTTACCAACAGTTGCCCAAGGTTCATCTTCTTTTTTACGCTCTTGCTGCTCGAAAAATTCCACTTTTTCCATCATTTGACCAAGTACGCCGTCAGTTAATAACATTACAGGATTGCGATATTTAAAAGCAATATCAAAAGCAAGTCTTGTAAAATCAACACTTTCCTGAACACTCGCCGGAGCAAGTACAATTAATTTGTAATCTCCATGTCCACCGCCTTTTACAGATTGAAAATAATCTGCCTGAGATGGTTGAATAGTTCCAAGACCAGGACCTCCTCTAACAACATTTACCAGAACACAAGGTAATTGAGCACCAGCAATGTAAGAAATTCCCTCTTGCATAAGAGAAATCCCAGGACTTGACGAAGTAGTTAAAACTCTTTTTCCTGCTCCTGCTGCACCATAAATCATATTAATGGCAGCAACTTCACTCTCTGCCTGCAAAACAACCATACCTGTACGTTTTTCTGGTTGTTCTGCCATTAAATATTCTATAACTTCTGATTGGGGAGTAATTGGGTAACCAAAATAAGCATCTACTCCAGCTCTAATGGCTGCTTCCGCAATTGCTTCGTTACCTTTCATTAATTTTATATCCTTTTCCATAAATATTTTTTTTTTATAATTTTGCGAAAATTCACAAATTAAAATTTCTTTCTATAAACTGTAATTATAGTTTCCGGACAAACCAATGCACAATTTGTGCAACCTGTACAATTATCATTAATCATTTCTGCAAAACTATAACCTTTGCTATTTACTGCACCAGACATTTTAAGGGTTTTTGTTGGACAAACATTTATACATATTTCACAACCTTTGCACTTTTCAATATCTATTTCTACAGCTCCTCTAACTTTTGCCATATTTTTTATAAATTTAAAAATTTCAAATTTTTCCAAAATTAAAAAAAATTTTTTAATAAAAAAAATCAATTTTTTATTCCTAATATATATAAATTTATCATTAAAATGTTATTAACATTTTACATATGAAAACTGTGGATAACTCTGTGGATACTCTGTGGATAACTTTTAACAACTTATTTGGAATTTACAAAAATTTTTATAGCTGGAAAAATTTTTGTAAATTCCAAAAAAAGTTATGAAAAACTTATCAACAACTTATCCACAGAAAAGCGCTAGTTATCAACAGCAAAAATCGGTGTTTTTTTAATGATTTTTTATTGGAGATATCAATTAAAAAAATTTAAATATTTCATTTTCAATGATTTAAAAATTAAAAATAATTTTTATAATTAAAATTTTTCAAAAAAACAAAAAAAGTTATCAACACACCATTATCATTATATAATAATATATATAATATATAATGATAATGGTGTGTTGATAACTTAAAAAAATAAATTGCAAAATTGAATGTTTTATTAATAAAACATTCAATTTTGCAATTTATTTCTCAATAGGCACAAAAATTATTGTCTTTTTTAAGTTTAAAAAAGAATTTAATACAATTCGATGAAATAATAAAAATAAGTGTTATAAGGCGATTTTTTGAATTTTTTTATTCTTCAAATTTTTGAAATTTGAAGAATAAAATTAAAATTATTATTTATTTAATTTTCGTCTTTTCTTTTCTTTTCTTATAAAATCTAACTCTCTTGTTGTTTGTCCAGCAACAGAAGTGTTCTCTTCTGCACGTCTCAAAAGATAAGGCATAACATTTTTCACAAAACCATAAGGCACATATTTTGCAACATTATAATTTTCGTCAGCAAGATTAAAACTAATATTATCACTCATACCGTAAAGTTGCGAAAAGTAAATTCGTTTGTCATTTCTTGCAATTTTATGCTTCTCCATCAATTCGGTTAAATAAATATTACTGTATTCATTATGCGATCCACTAAAAATAGAAATCCTATCTATGCGTTCTATTGAAAATTTCAATGCTAAATTATAATCTCTGTCTGTGTTTTCCTTATTTTCTTGAATTGGAGATGGATAAGACATTTTTTTTGCTCTTTCTCTTTCTTTTTCCATATAAGCACCTCTGACAAATTTAACTCCCAAATAATAGTTTTTTTCTACTGCATCTTTATATGATTTTTTTAAGAAATCAAATCTATCCCAGCGATACATTTGTAAAGTATTAAAAATTATTGCTTTTTTCTTATTGTATTTTTCAGACATTTCTATTATTAATTCGTCTATAATTATCTGATAATAAGAATCTTCAGCATCTATCATTAGCGGAACATTTAATTGATATGCTCTTTCACATAAAGTTTTTATTCTTCTTTTAAAGTCTTCAAATTCTTCTTTTTCTTTTTCATTTAGAACTTTTTTAGAACTTGCTTTTTCAAGAATTTTATCTGTCGCAAAAGCAGTAGGTTTGAAAACAGCAAAAGGAATATTTTTATCCTTAGCCGCATTTTCTATGCTTAATAAAGTTTCTTTCAAAACTTCTTCCATAATTTTCTGGTCTTCGGTACCTTCCATAGAAAAATCTAAAATTGCTTTTACATTAAATTTTTCTAAATTTCTAACAGCATCTTGACATTCTTCGATGGTTTCACCCCCAACAAAATGTTTATAAATTGTCGGTTTTACAGCCCAAGAAATAGGAAAATGAAGTTTTAATGCTGTATTAATTCCAACATTTCCAAGTTTTACAAAATTATTATTTGACATTATTTTAAACAAATAATATGCTTTATTTAAAGCCGCATTACTTTTGCTTTTAAAAGCAATCTCCGTATTATCTAATGAAATCATAAAATTATTTTTTTACAAAAAAATCATTTTTTTTTTGTAAAAAAATGATTTTTATCATAAAATTTTTTTTGAAAAAAAATTAAAAATAATCGGAGCTTTTTGAAAAAAATTTTTTCAAAAAAATCATTAAAAATTTGCCATTTTTTTGAAAAAATTTTTTTTAATTAAAAAAAAT
>JAOZVH010000194.1 GCA_029938235.1 Bacteroidales bacterium | reverse complement strand
AATTAAAAAATATTAAAATTTTGGACGATTTTTGAAAAAAATTTTTTTTTATTTTGAAATTAAAAAATTCTTTTTTAAATTCAATAATTTTATTGATAATAAATTAGTTCTTAACTTTGTTAAAATAATTCCAAGTTTATTTGTACCTCGCCATTTTGTTTTATCAAAAATTTTCGGACTGTTATTTGGTAAACCTATTCCCCAGATTGTATCTGTCGGACTTACTTCTACAAGTTCTGTATTTTTCGTTTCTAATAATTTCATTAGTAAATTCTCGTTCTGTGTAAATTTTGCAAAATTTCCATTGTAAACTATTTGTTCTGAAATTTCTGTCCATTTTTCATTATCAAAATTATTAATTAATCTGCCAAGTTTTTTCTGTTTACCTGCTTTTTTTGTTTTTAAAATTTTTTCTGCAATTTCATAATCATTAAATAATAATGCTTTCTTGTGCATCATAAATTGTTCTGCACAATTGTATTTTATATTGTCAATTATAAAATCTACTGGATAAAATTGTGAGAACAGCGAATTTATTCCCCAAAAAAATGTATATTTTTTATTTTTCATTTATATTTTTCGTAAATAATAATAAACCAACTAATTGAGTACAGTGTTTGTCAGTAAAAATAACAAATTTTTCATTTTCATTGTTAAAGATTTTATTTTTATTATATTTATTTTAGTTTGTTTTTTTCTTTAAGAAGTTCATTAAGTCCTATTATATTTTTTCCTCCATTTTCGCTAATATTTTGTTGGCGAATATTGTATATATCAAAAATATGTTCTTGTGTACTTTCAAATGTTTTAATTTCAGACTTATCTTTTTCAGGTAAATATTTATTATATTTTCCTTTCTCTGTTCTTGAAATCAATTCTATAATATTATTTATATTTGTTTTCATTGTTATTTATTTTAGAGCTTATTTTTATCAAAACTTTGTAATGGCAAGCAACCTGTTACAGTGTGCAACTAAGACTCATCTTTTGAAAATTATCTATTGAAATTGTTAATTGAGACCTATAATATTTTTGATAAAATAATTCCACCTTTCCCTCTTCTGCAAGCAAAACTATTGGCAATCCAAATATTTTTTGTCCAAGAAGTAAAAATACTTTTATTATTACCAAAATTATGTAGTTCTGGGTCTGAATGTCCGCCTATTGGGTTTGCAATACCGATTTTCGCACTTGGTAAATCTGGGTGTAAGGCATGAACACCACGAAATAACAAAATATGTTCATTGTCAAATGTTGTTGTTACATTATCATCTGTTGCATAATCAAAAGGAACACTAATAGGGAAATCAATCGTTTTGTGTGGATTAATACTAAAATATCCAAAAAACGTTAAAATTACAATTATTGTCAAGATAACAAATAGCAATCTATTATTATTTGTCAAATTTTGGTATGTTATCGTATTAATCATTTTCTGTTAATTTATTTTTAAATATTGATTATTTCATTATTTCAGATTTTTTAATATTAAAAAAATCTAAAATTAAATTTTTTTTCAAAAAATGCCAAAATTTCAATATTTTTTATTTTGAAATTAAAAAAAAATTTTTTTCAAAAAAATGCCAAAATTTCAATATTTTTTATTTTGAAATTAAAAAAAATTTTTTTTCAGAAAAATGCCAAAATTTCAATATTTTTTATTTTGAAATTAAAAAAATTTTTTTTCAAAAATCGTCCAAAATTTTAATATTTTTATAAAAAAAATTATTTAATAATTCAAAATATTGAATTATTAAATAATTTAAAATATTAAAAAAAAAATTATTTAAACTATTCCAGCAAAACCCATAAAAGCAAGAGATAATAAACCAGCAACTAATATAGATGCAGGAGTTCCTTTCATACCTTCTGGTAAATCAATTAAATCAAGATGCTCACGTAAACCTGCAAAAGTTATTAAAGCAAGTCCAAACCCAACAGCATGAGAAATGGCAAAAACAACTCCTTCTATTAAATTAAAATCATTTTTTATAGTTAAAATTGCAACTCCAAGAACAGCACAATTGGTAGTAATTAAAGGTAAAAAAATACCAAGTGCCTGATAAAGAGGTGGACTAACTTTTTTCAAAACAATTTCCACCAACTGAACAAGAGAGGCTATTACCAGAATAAAAGTTATCGTTTGTAAATATTGCAATTCAAAAACATTCAAAACAAAAGTTTGTATCAAATATGTTACAATGGTTGCAAGCACCATCACAAAAGTAACTGCTCCGGTCATTCCCACAGAAGTACTAACTTTATTTGAAACTCCCAAAAAAGGACAAATTCCCAAAAATTGAGATAAAACAATATTATTTACAAATATTGCTCCTATAATTATTAAAATATAATCCATAATTTTTTATTATTTTTCTGTTTTATTCAAACGGTTAATAAATGCAATCAAATAAGCAAGAGCAATAAAAGCTCCCGGAGGCATTACAAATAATAAAAATGTACTTGCATCTTCGCTTACAAATTTATAGTCAAAAATAGCTCCACTGCCAAGTATTTCTCTCATTCCTCCCAGTATAGTTAAAGCCATAGAAAAACCTAAACCCATACCTGCACCATCTACAAAAGAAGACAAAAAATCTTTCTTAGAAGCAAAAGCTTCTGCTCTACCAAGTACAAGACAATTCACAACAATTAATGGAATAAATAATCCAAGTTGTTCGTGAAGAGCAGGTAAATATCCAGCCATTACTAAATCAACTATAGTAACAAAAGACGCAATTATAACTATAAATGACGGAATTCTTACCTTGTCCGGAATGAAATTTTTTATTAAAGAAACAACTATATTTGACATTATCAAAACGAAAGTTGTTGCTAAACCCATTCCAAGACCGTTAATTGCTGAGGAAGTTACACCAAGCATAGGACACATTCCAAGCAATAAAACAAAAACCGGATTTTCTTTAAAAAAACCTTTATTGAAATTTTCTAATTGGTTCATATTATTTTTTTTTATTTTTGTTTTTTATAAGCATCAAAAGCACGTTGAACAGCTTCACAAAAAGCACGAGAAGAAATTGTTGCCGCAGTAATTGCATCAACATCACCACCATCTTTTTTTACAATTAATTTAAAATTATCTGGATTTTTTCCAAGAAACTGTTTTTTAAATGCTGTTTCATCTAATTTAGTTCCAAGACCAGGAGTTTCTTTATGCTCTAAAACAGAAGTTTTGTAAATTTTTCCATCTGCCGTAAAACCAACCATTATCCAAATTAAACCACTGTAACCGCTTTCTGTAGAAGTTTTTACTGCTGTACCTATAATTTTACCGCCTTTTTTTGCATTGTAAAACTCAAAATCTCGTCCTTTGTCTGTTGCTTTTACAACTTTCATTTCTTCTAAATTATCAAACTCCGGCAGTACTTTTTCTATTGCTTTTGTTTTTTTTGCTATTTTAGCTTCTTTGATTGGTAATTTAGTTATTTCATAAATAAAACCCAAAGAAGCTGATGCTATTAATGTTATTATAAACAAAGTAAGCACCATATTTACTAATGAAGATTCTTTTTTATTAGCCATTTTTTATTTTTTTATTATGATTTCTCCAAATCTTTTAGGTTTAACATATTTATTAATTAATGGAACAAAAGCGTTCATTATTAAAATAGCAAAAGAAATCCCCTCTGGATAAGCTCCGTAAATACGTATAACAGAAGTTATTAAACCTATTCCAACACCAAAAATTATCATTCCTTTTATTGTCATTGGCGAAGTTACATAATCAGTTGCCATAAAAATTGCTCCGAGTAATAAACCTCCGGTCAGTAAATGAAAAATTGGGTCAGCATTGCTTTCTGGATTTATTAACCATAAAATTCCTGTAAAAACAAAAACTGTTGCAATTACAGAAACTGGAATATGCCATGTAATAATTTTTTTTATTAACATATAAAACAATCCCAAAATCAAAGCTATAGCAGCAATTTCGCCCATGGAACCACCCATATAACCATAAAACATTTCCATATGTGATGGTATATTTTTCATTAAATCTGAAACTTTTTCGCCATTTGCTACTCCTTCCTTTATTACAGATAAAGGAGTTGCACCTGTTATTGCATCTAGGTATTCCATAGAAGAATCTATAGGTTTAGGCCAACTTGTCATTTGTACAGGAAAAGAAATTAATAAAAATACTCTTCCAACCAGAGCGGGATTGAAAGGATTATTCCCCAAACCACCGAAAGACATTTTTCCCATTCCTATGGCAACTAAACTTCCTACAATAATTATCCAAATAGGTAAATTACTTGGAACATTAAAAGCAAGCAAAAGTCCAGTTACTAATGCTGAGCCATCCATTAAATTTGCTTTTTTATTTAATAAATATTTGCTTATAAGCCATTCGAAAGCCAAAGCAGAGACCACAGCAGTCAATGTTACTATAATTGCACCTATTCCAAAATAAATGAAAGAAATCACCAAAGCAGGTAACATTGCAATGATAACTCCATACATTAAATTTTTAATACTATGTTCTCCATAATTATGCGGAGAATGTGAAACTGTAATTAAACTCATTTTTAAAAATTATATGTTCAAATTTGTAAAATTTTTAATAAAAATAAAATAAAATATTTTACAAATTAAAATTTTTGTTTTTAATAAAAAAATTTTTTTATTAAAATTTATATATATTTTAGAAAGTTCTACCAAGTAAAATTTCTATTTTAATATCTAATTCTTCCGGGTTAAAAGGTTTTACAAGAAAGTCATTAGCACCAATTCTAAGACATTTTACTCTTTCGTTACTGTCATCTACACCAGAAAGCATTAATAAAGGAATATCTTTAAAAAAACCACTTGCTCTTACATTTTTAATAAATTCGTATCCATTAACATTTGGCATTTGTAGATCAACAACTATTAAGTCTGGAATATTTCCAGATTGCATCCAATATAAACCTTCTAATCCATCATTTTTTTCTATAACTTCATATTTTTTTCTCAAAATACGAACAATCAAAGAACGTATGATAATTTCGTCATCTATAACAAGTATTTTGTGTTTCATAATTATTTTTTTAATTTAAATTTTTAATTTACAAAATTATAAATAATTTTGAATTATGAAAATACAAATTATAAATGGTGCAAATTTGAATTTACTTGGAATAAGAGAAAAACATATTTATGGTGAAATTTCATTTGAAGAATATTTAAAAAATTTAAAAAAAAATTTTATTAATTTTCAAATTGATTATTTTCAATCAAATTTAGAAGGCGAAATTATAAATAAAATTCAAGAAGTTGGATTTTCTTATGATGGTATTATTCTAAATGCCGGAGCTTATACTCATACTTCTCTTGCCATTGCTGATGCAATTTCTTCGATAAAAACTACAGTTGTAGAAGTGCATATTTCTAATATATTTGCACGAGAAAAATTTAGACAAAATTCATTAATTGCTCCTTTCTGCAAAGGAAGTATTATTGGTTTTGGTTTATTTTCTTATAATTTGGCTTTAAATTTTTTTTCAAAAAATAAAAATAAAAATAAAAGAAATGTCTATTAAAAATAAAATTATTACAGAAAAACTTCCAAAACACATAGCGATTATTATGGATGGAAATGGAAGATGGGCAAAAGAAAAAGGTAAAATTAGAACTTTTGGACATAAAAAAGGTGTTGAAACTGTTAGGAAAATAGTGGAAGCATCAAGTGAAATCGGTATAAAATATTTAACTCTATATGCTTTTTCTATGGAAAATTGGAAACGTCCAAAATATGAAATAAACGCTTTGATGACTTTATTGGTACAAGCAATAAACAGAGAGGCAAGAAATTTAATGAAAAATGATATTCGTCTTCTTGCCATAGGAAATCTTGAAAAATTGCCAAAAAAAGTAAATAAAAAATTTCATGAAATTATAGAAAAAACAAAGAATAATAAAAGTCTAAATTTAGTTCTTGCTCTGAGTTACAGCTCTCGCTGGGAAATTACAAATGCTGTTCAAAAAATTGCAAAAGAAATTAAAAATGGTAATCTGAATTTAGAAAATATTAATGAAGAAACTATAACAGAAAATCTAACTACATCAAAAATTCCAGACCCAGAATTGTTAATTAGGACAAGTGGCGAAAATAGAATTAGTAATTTTTTACTTTGGCAAATCGCTTATTCTGAATTGAATTTTTGCGGAAAATATTGGCCCGCTTATGAAAAAGAAGATTTTTATAAAGCCATTTACGATTTTCAAAATCGTGAAAGAAGATTTGGGAAAACAAGTGAACAAATAAAATAAAAGATTTTTTAATTAAAAAAATTATTAAAATTTCGTCATTTTTTTAAAAAAATTTTTTTTTAATGATTTCAAAACATTAAAATTTGTCGGTTTTTTGAAAAAAAAATTTTTTTAATAATTTCAAAACATTAAAATTTGTCGGTTTTTTGAAAAAAAAAGGTTCTTGGAACCTTTTTGTGAAATATAAAAATTCTTTTATTAAAAATAAAGAGATTATAATTCATCGTCCACGATGATTTCGTTGCATCGTCCTATAAAGCATTGATTTTTAAT
>JAOZVH010000031.1 GCA_029938235.1 Bacteroidales bacterium | reverse complement strand
CAAAAATCGTCCAAAATTTTAACATTTTTCAATTTCAAAATAAAAAAAATTTTTTCAAAAATCGTCCAAAATTTCAATATTTTTTAATTTCAAAAAAAAATTTTTTCAAAAAAACGGCAATTTTTTATGATTTTTTAAAATTAAAAAAAAAATTTTTTTTCAAAAAACGGCAATTTTTTATGGTTTTTTATAATTAAAAAAAATTTTTTTCAAAAAAACGGCAATTTTTTATGGTTTTTTATAATAAAAAAAAATTTTTTTTCAAAAAACGGCAATTTTTTATGGTTTTTTATAATAAAAAAAAATTTTTTTTTCAAAAAAACGGCAATTTTTTATGGTTTTTTATAATAAAAAAAAAATTTTTTTTCAAAAAACGTCAATTTTTTATGGTTTTTTATAATAAAAAAAAATTTTTTTTTCAAAAAAACGTCAATTTTTTATGGTTTTTTATAATAAAAAAAAAATTTTTTTTCAAAAAACGGCAATTTTTTATGGTTTTTTAAGATTAAAAAATTTTTTCGAAAAAACGGCAAAATTTTAATGATTTTAAATTATTAAAAAAAAAATCAAAAAAAACGGCAAAATTTTGAACGATTTTTGAAAAAAAATTTTTTTTAATTTCAAATGCTTTTTTTGAAACATTATATTTATTTTTGTAAAATTATAAATTTAATTTATTATGAAAAATAATATTAAAAATAATATTGAAAGTCCTGAACAACTTGAAAAACTTTATAGGTCTAATAAAAAAAGTTTTAAAAAAGCATTTTTTGATGTTTATGACGAAATTTCCGATTATAAAATATCTTATTTCTGGAAAATAAGATTAGAATTTAAAAAATTAACAGAGAACGAAAATATATCAAATATCAAAAAAATTAATATTTTATATCTTATTATTATTTGCATAATTACTGGATTTTTGATTAAAATTCCACAAATATTTGATATAGATTTAAAAGATTTCTTTTTTTATAGAAAAAATATAGCGTCAATAATATTTTTAGGCTTATCGTCTTATTTTTACAGCACAAAAAATTTTTTTAATGCAAAACAGTTTTTAATTTCTATTTTTTTATTTTTAATATCAGTAATTTACATAAACTATCTTCCATCTGACAACAGTAGTAATTCTATAGATTTAGTCTATATTCATTTTCCGCTTTTAATGTGGAGCCTTTACGGTTTAATTTTCATAGGATTTGATAAAAAAAATCAAATGAAACGAATTGATTACATAAAATACAATGGTGATTTAGTGATTTTAATATCAATTATTTTAACTGCTGGTTCTGCATTAACAGGAATAACATTTGCATTGTTTTCAACAATTAAAATTGATATTTCTAAATTTTACTTTGATTATATTGTTATTTTTGGCTTAGTATCTTCTCCAATTGTTGCAAGTTATATAATTTTAAATTACAAATCTGTTATAAATAAAATTGCTCCAATAATCGCAAAAATATTTAGTCCACTTGTTCTAATTACTCTTGTTATCTATTTGATTAATATGCTTTTAACAGATAGAAATCCATACGAAGATAGAGATTTTTTGATAATATTCAACATAATGCTTTTGGGAGTAATGGGAATAATTATATTTTCCATTTCGGAAAGATCAACAAATAATAAGCAAAAATTTAGCGAAATTATTCTTTTTATGCTTTCAATAGTTTCTATTATAATTAATTTAATTGCATTATCTGCAATACTTTATAGAATGGAAAAATTTGGATTTACTCCAAATAGAGTTGCAGTTCTTGGTTCTAATATATTAATATTTGGGAATTTGATATTAATTATGATAGATCTATTCAAAGTTAATTTTAAAGATCAAAAAATTAAAAACCTTGAAATTAATCTTGCAAAATATTTACCAATATATACTATCTGGACAATATTTGTAATATTTATTTTACCATTTTTATTCAATTTTAAATAAAAAAAATTATAAAAATTATGAAAAAAAATTTTTTTTATGAAGAAAATTTAAAAAAAAACAATAATTTAATTGGGGAAATTTTTCTTCCTTCATCGAAAAGCATAAGTAATAGATTATTAATAATTCGTTTTTTATGTAAAAAAGATTTTGAAATTGGAAATTTATCAAACAGCGATGACACAAAAATTTTAGAAAAAACTTTATATAAGATAAAAAATTCATCAAAAAAAGATGAATTTATAAAATTCAACATTGGAAATTCCGGAACAAGTATAAGATTTTTAACCTCTTTACTAAGTACACAAAAAGGAAAATTTATTATAGACTGTTCTGAACGTATGAAAAAACGACCGATTTTTATAATGGTAAAAGCATTAAGAGAATTAGGTGCAGATATAGAATTTTTAGAAAAAAAAAACTTTTTTCCTTTGAAAATAATTGGAAAAAATTTAATTTCAAAAACCGTCGAAATGGACGCAAATATTAGCAGTCAATTTATTTCTTCTTTGCTTTTAATTGCTCCAATTTTACCAGATGGTTTAAAAATAATTTTAAATAAAAAAATTGTTTCATCGCCATATATTGATTTAACTTTAAGTTTATTAAAAGAATTTGGTATAAAATTTTATAGAAAAAAAAATGAAATTTCTATAAAAAAAGGTGCTTTTTTAGAAAAAAATTTTTTTGTAGAAAGTGATTGGAGTAGTGCTTCTTATTGGTACGAATTTGCAAGTTTTTCAGAAAATGTAAATTTAGAAATTTACGGTTTAAAAGAAAAATCATTGCAAGGCGATAAAATTGTTCATGAGATTTTTAAAAAATTTTCCATAGAAACTTTTTTCAAAAAGAATTCCATTATTTTAAAAAAAAATTTTTTCATAAAAACGACAAATTTTTTTAAATTTGACTTTTCTGATTGTCCGGATCTTGTGCAAACTGTTGTTGTTACACTTTGTTTTTTAAAAATTCCTTTTGAGATTTCAGGTTTAGAAACCTTAAAATACAAAGAAAGTTCCCGAGTAAAAACTTTACAACTTGAATTAAAAAAATTTGGTTTCATATTAAAATATGATAAAAAAATTTTATCATGGAAAAAGAATGATTTTATTAGAAATAAAAATAAAAATATTTTCATAGAAACTCACGACGACCACAGAATTGCAATGTCATTTGCTCCGGTAATTTTAAAAAATTATAATTTAAAATTCAATAATCCAGAAGTGGTAAATAAATCATACCCAAATTTCTGGAAAGAAATAAAAATAATGAGGAATTAAAAATTCCTCATTAAAAATTATATTCTAAATCCAATAACTAACATATCATCAATTTGTTCACCTTCACCTCTCCAATTTTCTATTGTTTCGTGTAGGATTTTTTTCTGCTCTTTCATAGTTTTTGGCTGTATATATAATAAGAGACTTTTAAAATGCTTTGTTAAAAATTTCCTAGATTCTTCTCCACCAAATTGGTCTATATAACCATCTGAAAATATATAAATTGTATCACCTTTTTTTATGTCTATTTCGTGATTTGTAAAATTAGGTTTTTCATTAGGATATATTCCTATTGGCATTTTGTCTGCTCTGGTCTGATATAATTTATACTTCATATATTCTTCGAGCGTTCTGATATTCTGTTTTCTAATTAAATAAAGCGGATTATAAGCCCCAGCATATTGTAATTTATTTGCATTTTTATCAAGTATGCACAATGCTAAATCCATACCATCCTGAGATTCTCCAATTTTTCCTGTCTGATGCAAAGCAGTTTTTACCATATCTCTCAGACTATCTAAAATATCACTCGCATTTTTCACTTCAGAATTTGTAACTATTTCATTTAAAAAAGCAACTCCAAGCATACTCATAAAAGCTCCGGGAACACCGTGTCCGGTACAATCAGCAGCAATAATTATTGTTTTACCATTTTTTTCTTTTATCCAATAAAAATCTCCGGAAACAATATCCTTAGGTTTATATAAAATAAAATGTTCAGGTAATATTTCATTTATAATATTTTCCGGAGGCAAAACAGCATTTTGTATAAATCTTGCATATTCTATACTTGAACGAATTTCTCTTGCTTGTATTCTTTCTTTCCCCCTCTGTTTTTCTAATTTTTCTTTCTGAGTTAAAATTTCTTTTGTTCTTTCTTTAATAGTAAATTCCAATTTATGCTCATTTTTTTTTAATTTTTTTTCTCTAAATATTATAAAACCATAAAGCAAAGAAATAACAATTACTGTTATTAAAACATAAAAAGTAAAAGTTTTGACAAATGGCGGTTTAATAGTTATTCTTATTGTTGTTCCTTTTCTGTTCCAAACTCCATCGCTGTTTGCTCCTTTTACTCTAAAAACATAATCACCGTGAGGTAAATTCATATAATTTGCATAACGTTTTTTTCCTGCATATACCCAATCTTTGTCATAACCTTCCATTTTATAAGCATATTTGTTTTTTTGTGAAAAAATATAGCTAAGAGCAACAAAATCAAAAGAGAAAGCTTTTTCTTCGTAAGAAAGTTTAATATGTTTTTTATATATAATAAAAGTATCTAATTTTTTTTCTTCGTTAAAAACTTTAAACCCAGAAATTATAATTCTTGGAATATTAATATTATTTTTTATATCTTTTGGATAAAAAGCATTCATACCATTAATTCCACCGAAATAAAATTTACCATCTTTTGCTTTACAGAAAGATCCAACAAGGAACTCATTACTTTGAAGTCCATTTGTAACATCGAATGTTTTTGCATCTTTAGTTTTTTTACTAAATCGACAAATACCATTATTTGTACTTATCCATAAATTTCCTTCATTATCATCAAGTATTCCCATCACAACATCATTCGGCAAATATGTTGGTTCGTCGAAAACCTTAAAAGTTTTTTTCTCTCTATTAAACTTATTTAAACTTCCTTTTGTACCTATCCATAAATTATTATCGGAATCTTCTGTTATCAAATATACTCTATTGTAAGCTATACTTTGCTCGTCATAACGAGTAAAACTTCTGTCTGACCAATTAAATTGATTCAAACCTCCTCCAAGTGTACCAACCCACAAAACACCAAGATGATCTTGATAAATGGTTGTTACATTATCGTCGCTTAAACTTCTTTCATTTTCAGGGTCATGTCTGTATGAAGAAAAAGTGCCATTTATTGTATCTATTAAATTTAAACCGCCTCCAAGTGTCGCCACCCAAATATTTCCATTTCTATCTTCGAATAATTTCCAAATATTATTATGTGATAAGCTTTTCTTATCTTCTGGATTGTGTTTATAATGTTTAAACGTATGAGTTTTTCTGTCAAATTTATTAATACCTCCTCCTTCTGTTCCCATCCATAAATTATTATTCTTGTCTTCAATAATAGTTCTTACATGATTATTACTTAAACTTGTTGAATCATTTTTATCATAAAAAAAATGTTTAAACTCATTCTTTTTTATATCCCACCTATTTAAACCCTTATCTACTGTCCCAATCCAAAAAATTCCCTCACTGTCCTCAAAAATAGACCTAATTAAACTGGAAGATAAACTATTTTTTTCATAAGGATGATTTCTATAAACCTCAAAAACACCAAGTAATTCATTAGTACGACTGACACCAGCAAGGTAAGTTCCAACCCAAAGTACTCCGGATTTATCAAAAAATAAAGATAAAATATTATTAATTCCAAGACCAATAACATTTTTATCTGCCCTATAATTATAAAAATAATTTTTCTTTTTATTTAATTTATTTAGACCATTTTTTTTTGTACCTATCCATAAATTACTCTTATTATCTTCAACGATAGAAGTAACATAATTTCCACTTATACTATTTGCATCTTTTTTATAATTATAATGATGAAAATATTTTTTACTTCTATCAAATTTTTCTAAACCTTTATCCGTACCTACCCAAAGAGTATTTCTTCCGTCAATAAACAAAGTATTTATTTTATTAGAAATTATACTCTTTTTATTTAAAATATGATGTTGAAAATTGCTTATAATTTTTCTTGAAATATTTAATTTACTTAAACCCTTAGATGTTCCTATCCATAAATTACCTGTATGATCACCAACTATTTTTTTTATATCATTTGAAACTATGGAGTTTCTATCTTTAAGATTACTTTTATAATTAAAAAATTTTAATTCTTTTCTATCTTCTAAGTATAAACGAGAAAGACCATTTGTTGTGCCAACCCAAAGAGTACCATTATAATCGACATAAATAGACCTAATATTATCTCCACAAAGACTACTTGGGTCATCTGGATCGTGCCTAATATTTGTAAATTTATTTTTTATTTTATCATACATACAAAGCCCCTGAGTCTGGGTTCCTATCCAAATAACATTTCCACCAGCTTTATAGCTATCTTCAAAAATTGAACTGATAGAATTTCCTGCTATTGAATTTGTATCTAATGGATTAGCCCTATAAATTTTCATTTTGTAACCATCATACCTATTTAAACCATCTAAGGTTGCAAACCAAAGAAAACCTTTATCATCTTGAATAATATCAAAAATACTACTCTGAGAAAGCCCTTGCTCTATAGAAATATGATCAAATTTTAATCTTTCCTGAGAAAAAAGAGAAAAAGAATAAATAACTAAAATATATGTATATAAAAATTTAAAGAATTTCATTTATTAAAAAATTTTTTAATAAAAAATATTTACAAAAGTACATTTTTTTTATAAAAAAAAAATTATAAATTTTTAAATAGATAATTAAACCAATTATATTTTATTATAAAATTCTTTTTCAAAATTTGAAAAAGAATTTTATAATAAAAAAATAAAAAATATAATCTTTAAAATTTGAAATGATTTTTTAAAAAATATCTTTCAAAAGATCTCTACTAAATGGGAAATTAAAACTTGTTCTTAAAGTAAAAATTCCCCCTCTTTGATTTGAATATGGGTTAATTCCATTAATATCAAAAAAATCTTTATTTAGATAAGTGTTTGGTGTATAATCAAATTCAATATTAAACATTTTAATATTTACACCAATAAAAATAGTAATATTATCTTTAAATTCTTCTTTTTTCAAATTTCTAAATTTAATTTCTTCATTAAAATTAACAGTTTGTGTTTGTTTAATTTCATAATTAATATTGTATTTTCCACCTATAAAAAAGAAATATTGGTTTTCTTCGAAAACACCAAATTTAAAAAATAAAGGAATAGAAATGGATTTAATATTATTTTCTTCTTCCAGAAGATAAGATTTTTCTACGGTATAATATTTATATCGTAAAGTAGTTTCAGAATATTGAGCACCAACAGCAATTCCAGTGTTATTGTCTATAAAATCAAAATTCAAAAAAATATCTGCATTGAATGTTGGAGCAAAATAGAAATAAGTAATGGTATCGTTTTTTTTTATATCTGGAAATAACTGTACGGATCCGTCTGGAGTATTTAAAGAACGATCATTCAGTTTATTGGGTGGAGAAGAATAAAGATTATTATGCATACTTAAACGAGTAGAAAAATAAATACTTTCCCACTGTGCAAATGAAAAATAATGAACAAATAAACAAATTAAAATTGTAATAATTTTTTTCATAATTTTTTTTTATATAAAACGTTATTTATTTAAATAAATTTTAATTTTCTTCAATAAAATACCATTTTTTTATTCCAAATTTTAAAATCAAAAAAAAAAAACTTTTTTTTCAAAAATATTTTATTTTTAAAAAAAAATAAAAATAAAAAAATGAAAAAATTTTTGAAAATTTTATTCACTTTTTGCTTTCTGAATATTTATTTTGTGAATTTTGGACAAGTGAAAAATTTAGCTCCGGAAAAATATTGGGTTCAATTTACAGATAAAAATAATAGTTCTTTTTCTGTAAATAATCCAGAAGAATTTTTATCTGCAAAAGCAATAGAAAGAAGAAATAGATTTTCTATAGAGATAGCAATCAATGATTTACCTGTAAATTCCAATTACATTGATTCTTTAGAAAATCTTGGTTTAGAAATTTTAGGAAAAAGCAAATGGTTTAATTCTGTTATAGTTAGATCTGTTGATACTGCTTTGCTTGATACTTTGCAAAATTTATCTTTTGTTGATGTATATCCTTCTTTTTCTAAAAAGAAAGAAAAAAATGAGTTCAAGGAAAATAGAAATTTTAATTTTCAAAAGAAGAACATTCCAAATAAAAAGCAATTTAAAAATAATGTTTTTGATTATGGTTTATCTTTCAACCAAATTTCTATGTTAAATGGTCATATATTGCATAATATGGGTTTTCAGGGTCAAGGAATGGAAATTGCAATTATAGATGGAGGTTTTTATAAAGTTGACGAATTAGCATCTTTTGACAGTCTTTTTGAAAATAATCAAATTTTAGGAACCAGAGATTTTGTAGAAAATAACGATGAAGTTTATGACGAAGCAACTCACGGAATGATGGTTTTATCAACTATAGGAGGCAATTATTCTGGTAAATTAATCGGTACTGCACCAAAATCTAAATTCTGGTTATTACGTTCGGAAACTGTAAATTCTGAATATTTGGAAGAGGAATTTTACTGGACTGTTGCAGCTGAATTTTCTGACAGTGTTGGAGTTGATATTCTTACTACTTCTCTTGGATACTCTACTTTTGATGATCCTGCTCAAAATCATAATTATGAAGGTTTAGACGGTGAAAGTTCAATAATTACAATTGCATCTAATATTGCAGTAACTAAGGGTTTATTTCTTGTGTCAAGTGCAGGAAATTCTGGAAATAAACCATGGCATTATATTACTGTTCCTGCTGATGCAAATGATGTTTTGACAGTTGGAGCAGTGGATAATTTTGGAAGTTATGCAAGTTTTAGTTCTACTGGTTTTACTTCTGATGGACGAATAAAACCAGATATTACTGCACAGGGAGTTTTTGTTGTTGTACAAAGTGGAAGCGGAGAAATCGGAACAGCAAATGGAACTTCTTTTTCTTGTCCTATTATAGCTGGTTTAGTTGCTTGTTTATGGCAATCAAACCCAGAAGTTTCTAATTTAGAACTTTTAGAAATCATTAAAAATAGTTCTGATAGATATGAAAATCCAGATTCTTTATATGGTTATGGTATTCCAGATTTTGAAAAAGCATATAATACTTTGAATTATTTAGAAGAAATTAAAATGAAATCTAATTTAATAAATATAAGTCCTAATCCATTTAAAGAAAATTTTTATATAGATATTTCTGATATTGAAGATACAAAATATATAAATATTGAAATTTTTGATTTACTTGGCATTCGAATTTTTAACAAAAATTTAGATTTAAAAAATTTTCAATCTAACAAAATTGAAATTAAAAATCTTTTTAATATTCAAAAAGGAACTTATATTTTGAATATGAAAACAGATAAATCTTACTTTAGAAAAAAATTATTTAAATTATAAAATTAAAAGAAATACGTTTTTTTGGAAAAAGTTTTTTTAATAAAATATTAAAATTTTAGCGGTTTTTTGGGAAAAAATATTAAAATTTAGATATTAAAAAACAACGGTCGTGAATAATTTTTTTCTTTAAATTTTTTTATTTTGAAAAAATATTAAATTCAAAAAAAAATATGGAAAATAAATGTAATTGTAAATATTGTAGTTAATAAATGTAAAATTTTCGGTAAACAAAGCAATAACAAGGTTGTTATTGCATGATTGTAAATATTTTTTGAAAAATATTATGTTTTATAAATGCTGATTATGAAAATGGTTTTTGTATAAAAAAATAATAAATATGGATTCTATATTTTTAAAAATCTTTTGTAATTTTTGGTTTTGTTTTTGCAAATTATGATAATAATATAAAAAAATGTTAATTTATTGCCAAAAAATTTAATTATTGTAAGAAAAGATGGAGGGGTCATACAAAATGTTAATTTTACGTCATGCATAAAATTGGAAATATCAAATTAATGAAAAATCTTGATAATAACATGATAAAATATACTTAAAAACAATTTGATTTCAAAATCTTTTAATGCATGATATTATTATTGGCTCATTTATTATGGAATATTTATTAAAATAAAATTTAAGCCATGACCAAAATTTTAATGTTTTTTCGAAAAATTGTTCAAAATTTTATAAAATTTTTATTTTTTTTATAAAAATACAATTTTTTTATTTATTTTCGTTTTAAATTAAAAAAATTTAATTTTTAAAATAAAAAAAATTATGAATAATAAATTACTTGTTTTTTTATTTATGTTTCTTTTTATTGGAAATATTTTTGCAGAAAATATTCCAGAAGAAAGAGCAAAAATTATTGCTAAGAATTTTTATTTCGATAGAATTAACGCAATAGATAATAAAGATTTTGCATCAATAAAATTGACATCTGTTGATTTTAGAAATGAATACTTCCATGTTTTTAATGTTGGTCGTGATGAGGGTTATGTTGTTGTTTCAGCAGATGATAGAGCAATTCCGATATTAGCTTATTCTTTTGAGATGAGTTTTGAGACAAATCCTAATTTTGATTTTTTCTTAAATATGTATCAAGAGCAAATTAAATATGCTCGCGAAAATAACGTTTCTTCTTCTGATTTTATCAAAAGGAAATGGAAAAAATTAATTAATTTTTCTTTTGAAAATACAAAAGACGGAGAAATAGCAAGTGTAAATCCTTTAATTTTCACAAAATGGAACCAAAGTTATCCTTGGAATGCAATGTGTCCAGCAGATGTTGCTGCAAGTGATGGTCGTGTTCCAGTAGGTTGTGTTGCAACGGCAGCTGTTCAAGTTATGAAATATTATAATTATCCAGAATATGGTATAGGTTCACATAGTTATTATGCTTCTGGTTATGGTACTCAATCAGTAAATTTTGGTTCTACATTTTATGACTGGCAAAATATGCCAAACGAAGCAAACGGTGGAATTTCATCGGTATGTATAGATGCACTAGCTACAATTAGCTATCACTGTGGTGTTTCTATAGATATGGGTTATGGAGCAGATGGTTCCGGAGCTTATACACAAAATCTAGCAAATGTTTTACCTCTATATTTTGGTTACAGTTATGAAGCATCAGCTATTACTAAGGCTTCATATTCGTCAGATAATGCTTGGGTAAATGATATTAAAGAACAATTGGATGCAAAGCGTCCTATGGTTTATGCAGGAAATCCAGAAGATGGAACTGCCGGACACGCTTGGGTTTGTGATGGTTATCAAATTGAAGACGGTCAAGATGCTTATTTTCACATGAATTTTGGATGGGGTGGTTCTGGAAATGGTTATTCTACCTTAGATAATATTATCACTTATGCTACTGGTGGTGGTTCACAAGGTGATTTTAATATGTATCAGAAAGCGATAATAAATTTATACCCAGATGATTCTGATTATCCTTATCATTGTAATTCAAATAATTACATAGGAGGAATAGAAGGCTCTTTTGATGATGGTAGTGTAAATGAAGATTACCAAAGTGGTAATAATTGTAATTATATAATAGAACCAACTTGTGCTGCTATTTATTCTTTTGTAGAACTTAATTTTGATAAATTTGACGTAAATTTTGGTGATATATTAAAAGTTTATGATGGAAATTCTTCTGATGGAGAAATCTTAGGTGAATATACTTATGGAGATACTATTTTACCGAATGATAAAATATATTCTACCAAAGGAAACGGTATGTTTATTAATTTTACCACTGATGAACTGCATAATGCTTCTGGGTGGAATGCTTCTTATAAAACTAATTTATGTCCAACAGAAAAAGAATTTGGTGAAAAAAATGCGGTATTAAATGACGGTAGTGGTTTATGTGTATATGGTGCTTCTTCTTGTAAATATATATTGAATCCAAATGATGCAACTACTTTTACTTTAAATTTTTCTGAGTTTGATATGGCAAATGATGGATATGACCAACTTAGAATTTACAGAAATTCTATTTTTAATTCGGTTGCAACTTATAGTGCAGATAACCCTCCAACAATAGGAGAAGATATTGTTATTAATGATGCTCAGAAAATAATAATAAAATTCCTTACAAATGGTTCTCATAATGGTGACGGCTGGACTTTTAATTATACTTCAGATGGAACAGATAATAATGTTGGAATTATCGAAAAAGAATCAAATAAATTATTTGAAAATTTTAATATTTATCCTAATCCAACAAAAGATTTTATAAATGTTTCTTTTGATAATGAAAATTTACAAGACATTGAAATTGATTTTTATAATGCATTAGGAAAAAAAGTTTACTCAGAAAAATTAAATAATTTCTCCGGAAGTTATGAGAAAAATATTGATTTTTCTAGGATGCCAGAAGGTATTTATTTCCTTAAAATGAAAACAGAAAATGGAAGTATTAATAAAAAAGTTTTATTAATTAAATAAAAGAATTTTCAATATATTTTCAAATAAAAATTAAAAATGTTCGTAACGAATATTTTTAATTTTTATAAAATTTTATTTTTTTTTATTAAAAATTTTGGCGTTTTTATAAAAAAAATTTTTTTTATAAAATTTGAAAAAATGAAAATAAATTTATTATTTATAATGTTTTTTTTATTTTATTTTAATGTTTTTGGACAAAATAAAAATAAAAAACAAATATCTGCATTACGAATTTCTGAAAAAATAATTATAGATGGTGATCTGTCAGAATTATCTTGGGATAAAACAAATTCTGCAAAAGATTTCAAAACAAATTCACCAACTATGAATGAAAATGCAAATCAAAAAACCGAAGTGAAAATCCTTTACGATGATAATGCAATTTATTTTGCTGCAATTTTATATGATACAGAGCCAGATAAAATTTTAAAAGAATTAAGTAAAAGAGATAGTTATAATAATACAGATTTATTTACGATAACTTTAAACCCATACAATGACGGTCAAAATATATTTAATTTTAAAGTTACTGCTTCTAATGTTCAGTTGGATATAAAAAGTTCTGCAAATAGTAATGATGTAAATTGGAATGCTGTTTGGGAAAGCGAAGTAAAAATTACAAATTTTGGTTGGACAGTTGAAATTAAAATTCCATATTCTGCAATAAGATTTCCAGCAAAAGAAGAACAAATTTGGGGAGTAAATTTCTGGAGAACAATAAGACGAATTAGAGAGGTTTCTTCATGGAATTTCGTTGATAGAGCTTTTTCTGACGGAAGTCAGGCTGGAGAAATTACAAATTTAAAAAATATTAAAGCTCCGTTTAGATTAGAATTGTATCCTTATTTATCAGCTAATTATTTGAAAAAAAATGAAGCAGATGCTTTTTCATATTCCGGAGGTTTAGATTTAAAATATGGAATTAGCGAAAGTTTCACATTAGATATGACTTTAATTCCAGATTTTGGGCAAACAGCCTCTGATAATAAAGTTCTAAATTTAACGCCTTACGAAACTCATTATTCTGAAAATAGACAATTTTTTACCGAAGGAACAGAATTATTTAACAAATTGGGTTTGTTTTATTCCCGAAGAATAGGAGAAAAATCAAGTTATATTGAAAATAATTATCACGAAGATGAAATAGTAGAAAATCCAAAGGAAACAAAATTATTAAATTCTACAAAAATTTCCGGACGTACAAAAAATAATCTTGGAATAGGAATTTTCAACGCAACTACAGAAAACACTTATTCTACTTTAAAAGATACTTTGACTGGAAAAGAAAGAGATACATTAGCAGAACCTTTGACAAATTATAATGTAATAGTTTTAGATAAAAGCTTTGGCAAAAATTCTTATTTGAATTTTACAAACACTAATGTTTTCAAACATGAAACAGAAAATATTAAAAATGTTTTCGGAACAGGTTTTAAATTTTTAGATAAAAAAAATATTTATGGAATAAATGGAAAAATTGCTTTTTCTTCAGAAAATGATACTATAAAAAGTACAGAAAATAAATCTGGTCTTTTTACAGATTTGAATGTTGGAAAACATTATGGAAATTTATATTATATATATAATATAAAAATTCTTGATGATAATTATACACATAACGCTATGGGATTTTTATCCAGAAATAATCAAATTTATAATAGTTTTTACATAAGATACAATATTTTTGAACCGACAAAATATTTTTTAAATTTCTCCATAGATTTTAATTTTCGCAATGAAAGTCTATATAAACCAAGACGTTTTACAAAAACAGGTATAAGTATTTCAAGCAATATAAAATTTCATAATCATCTTACTATGAATTTCGATATAAATACAGAGCCTAGAGAAATGAGTGATTATTTTGAAGCAAGAGAAAATGGAGTTGTTTTTAAAAAACCTGCAAGACATTGGATGAGTTCTTGGTTTTCAAGTGATTATAGAAAAGCATTTGCATTAGATGGTTATTGGGGAATTTTAAATTCTAATTTCAGAAATAGCTTTTGGTTTGGTTTGACACCAATTTTTAGAATTAATGATAAATTTTCTTTTAGACATAGTTTTGCTTTTGATAATGATAAGGGAGAAAGAGGATATGTAACAAGCGACGATAATATAATTTTTGGAAAAAGAAATGTTACAGCAATTGTAAATACTTTTAATACTACTTTTGTTTTTAATAATAAAAGTTTTGTATCAGTAAAATTACGATATTATTGGAAAGAAGTTATTCATGAAAAATTTTATATTTTGAATGAAAATGGTTATTTAGATGATCATTTGCATTCTGAAAATGAAGATATGAACGTAAATATTTATAATTTTGACTTATCTTATTCTTGGAACTTCGCAGCCGGAAGTTTTATAACTTTGGTTTGGAAACAGGAAATTTTCAACGATATTAACGATAAAAATAAAGATATTATTTATAATTTCAAAAATACTATTTTGGATGAATCCCAGAGTAATTTTTTCTCTATAAAAATTTCTTATTATTTAAATTACAATTCTATTAAAAAATTAAAATTTTAATTTCTTAATTATAAAATTCGTAAAAAAATTGAGTTTTTTTTAGATTTAAAAAAACGTAAAATTTCGTCGTTTTTTTGAAAAAATTTTTTTAATTTAAAAATCATTAAAAATTTGCATTTTTTCTAAATTTTTTAATTTTTTCAATTGCAATTCTCGTTGATTTTGAAATTTCTTCGATTGCAATTCCAGTTTTTTTCATAACTTTTGCAACATTTAAATTGCATTATATGCTTCTTTTTTTAAATTCTCTATTTTCACAATTTATTATTTTTTAATTTCAATTCTTTCTATTTATAATTTCCTCTTTTATAAAAATAATTATTTCTATTGTTTTGCTTCTTCTATAAATTAGATATAATTTCATTATAATTTTTATAACAAAATCATTTGTTTGTTCTATATAAGATCATAATTATACAACATTTTTTTTGCATCATTTAATTCTTATCGGACACAAATTCTGAGATAGAATTTTCATTAATTCCTTAAAATGTTGTTTTTTTCATATATAGAAAAATCAGATTTTTTATTTTCTTTATTTTTGGATTTATCTGCAAAATCAAATAATAAAAATATTTATTTTTTTTATATTTTTAATAACTTGCTTTTGAAAAATATATATCATTTTATTTTTTTGCAAAAAATCCAATTCCCTATCTTTCTTATTAATTAATTTTTTCAGGTCTTTATGTTTTTCATAAAGATATCCAATTGTTATTATTAAAGATGTTTTTTTTTCCAAAATCCATCGTTAATAAAATCTTTTGTTGATTCCTGCAAAATGGTGAAGATTAAATAATCTTCTTTATAGCGAAAAAAATCATCAAAAACCAAATCATTGTTATGATGGTGTAACAATTTTGAATAATATTTGTTTTTTTCAAAACATAAGATTTTTTATTATTATCATAAATATGTCGCTTTTTTGGTTTGGTATAAATATAATGCTTTTCCCCGTTTTTTTTCAATTTACAATATTTTTTTTATATTCCAAAAAAAATTATGAAAAAATTATATGTTTTTATGTCCTTATATTCTTAACCAATTTTTTTGTGATTTATTTGATTTTTTTAAATTTTAAAATCCAAGATCAAACATGCTTTTCATACTAGAAATTTTAGGATTTTTATTTTTTAAATAATTATATTTATCTATTTTAGATAAACGTTTTTGTGGTGTTTTTTCAATATTTTTTACAACTTTTATATTTAATTCTATTTTATTATTTTTTAAATTTCTTCTAAAAAATTCTAATAATTTATTATGTTTTTCTTTCACTCTTTTTTCTGCCACATTGCTATTTACATTTAATTCTATTAAAAAATTTTCTTTTAAAACAGGATTAATGCCTTTTAAAATAACATTTAAATTTGTATCTTCTTTTACAGAATTTGCAAATTCTTCTATATTATTTTTTATATCTTTTTCACTAAAATCTTTATTTACTTCCAATTCAGAAATATTTTTTTCTTCAAAATCGCTTATTTTTTTCAACTTTTTTTCTTCACGATTTTTAATTAAAGTGCTTAATTTACTTTTTTTAATATTCGGTTTTTTTTCCTCTTCTTTTTTAATTTCAATTTTTTCATTTTGTTTAATTTCAATTTTTTTATCTTCTAAATTTTCTTTTTTTTCATTTACAATTTTTTCATTTTCTAATTTTTCTTTTTTTTCATTTACAATTTTTTTAATAATTTCTTGTTTTTCTTTTTGTTTTAAAATATCGCACATTTGCAATAAACTCAATTCTATATGAAGCCTTTTATTCCTACTGTTTTTATAGTTAATATCACAATTACTGCTGATTTGTAATGCTTTGAAAAGAAAATTTACGCTGGAATTATTCGCTTGTTTTTTATATTTTTCTTTTATGCTGGCTCCAACTTCTAAAAGTTCTAAGGTTTTATTATCTTTGGAGACAAGCAAATTTCTAAAATGTTCTCCCAGACCAGTGATAAAATGATGTCCGTCAAAACCTTTTTCCAAAATTGAATTAAAAATTAATAATGCTCTTGGAATGTCATTTTCTGCGAAAGCATCTGTTAATCTAAAATAATAATCGTAATCTAAAACATTCAAATTATCAATTACATTTTGATAAGAAATTTTTTTTCCGGAAAAAGAAACTATCTGGTCGAAAAAAGAAAGTGCATCTCGCATTGCACCGTCAGCTTTTTGTGCGATGACATTTAATGCTTCTAAACTTACTTCTATTTTTTCTTTAATAGCTATTTTTGATAAAAAATCTACAGAATCATCTACGGTAATTCTATTAAAATCAAAAATTTGACAACGAGATAAAATGGTTGCAAGTATTTTATTTTTTTCCGTTGTTGCTAATATAAAAACAACATGAGGAGGAGGTTCTTCCAGAGTTTTTAAAAAAGCATTAAAAGCAGCAGACGATAACATATGAACCTCATCAATAATATAAATACTGTATTTTCCAACTTGCGGAGGAATTCTTACCTGTTCAATCAAACTTCTAATATCTTCGACAGAATTATTCGAAGCAGCATCTAATTCGTGAATATTATAAGAACGATTTTTATTAAATGATAAACAAGATTCGCATTCATTACAAGGGTCAAAACTTTCGTCTAAATTGAAACAATTAATAGTTTTTGCAAATATTCTTGCACAAGTGGTTTTTCCAACTCCCCGCGGTCCAGTAAATAAATAAGCGTGAGCGAGTTTTTGGTTTTCAATGGCATTTTTTAAAGTTGTTGTAATTGACAATTGACCAACTACATTATTAAATGTAATAGGTCGATATTTCCTCGCTGAAACTATAAAATCACTCATTTTTAAATACCTATAAATAAATAAAAAATTTATACAAAAATAATTTTTTTATTTGAAAAAAAAATTTTTATAAAAAATCATTTTTTTTAAAATTTAAATTTTTATGAAAAAAAAATATTTTTATATTTTATCCATTTTAACAGGAATTTTTTTATCAATTCCATGGACAAGCTTAGAATTCCATTTTGTGATTTTTTTTTCTTTTCTGCCGTTATTTTTTATAGAAGAGCATTTTCAAAAAAATTCACATAAATTTCTTTCTGCAAGAATTTTAAAATATTCTTTTTTATCATTTTTAACTTGGAATATTATAAGTATTTATTGGATTTCTTATGCTACTGTTTTTGGCGGAATGGTTGCAATTTTTCTCGGAGCGTTTTATTTTACATTAATTTTTTGGTTTTATCATCTTGCCAATAGAAAATTTGGAAATTCTTATGCTCATTTTCAATTGGTTTTTTCTTGGATAGGATTTGAATATTTTTTATCTAATTGGGAATTAGATTTCCCATGGCTAAATCTTGGAAATGCTTTTGCAAATGATATTAAATTTATTCAATGGTATGAATATACAGGAATAAGCGGCGGTTCACTTTGGATTTTAATAGTTAATATTTTGATTTTTAAAACTTTAAAAAGTTTTTTATCAAAAAAATTTTTTTTAAAAAATTTAATAATTTTATTAATAATAATTATTCTTCCGATTTCTTTTTCTTTATATAAATTTTATAATTATAAAGAAATTGAAAATCCAAAAGAGATTATTGTTCTGCAGCCAAATATTGACCCTTATAATGAAAAATTTGATAATTTAACAGACTTAGAACAAATTGAAGTTTTATTAAATTTATCTGATTCTTTGATTACAAAAAACACAGATTATATTATTGCTCCGGAAACAGCTTTTCCCAATGGAATTTGGTGGAAAAAAATTGAAAGTAATAATGGAATTATTTTGATAAGAAATCTCATAAAAAAATATCCAAAATTAAAATTTATAACTGGAATAACGCTTTTTAAAGAAATGAAAGAAAAAACAAATATTAGTAGAAAAATAAAAAATACAAATATATTTTATGAACGTTATAATACAGCAATTCAGATAGATAGCACGAAAGAAATACAATTTTATCATAAATCAAAACTTGTTGTTGGGGTTGAAAAAATGCCTTTTATTAAATACCTTGCTTTTTTAGAAAATTTTGCCTTAGATATGGGCGGAACTGTTGGAACTCTTGGAAAACAAAAAATTAGAAGTGTTTTTTTATCAAAAAATGACGAAATAAAAATTGCTCCGGTTATTTGTTATGAATCTATTTTTGGAGAATTTGTTACAAATTATATGAAAAATGGAGGAAATTTTATTTGTATAATTACAAATGATGGATGGTGGTCTGATAGTAAAGCTTATAAACAACATTTAAGTTATGCCAGATTAAGGGCAATAGAAACTCGCCGAAGTATTGCACGCTCAGCAAATAACGGAATTTCTGCATTTATAAATCAAAAGGGCGAAATTTTAAAAAAAACTTCATGGTGGAAACGAAATGCTATAAAATTTAATATTAATGCAAATTCTAAAATTACTTTTTATACAATTTGGGGAGATTTTATAGGACGAATATTTGGCTTTTTATCTATAATTTTATTATTATATTTATTTGTAGAATACAGAATAAAAAAATAAATTTATTGAAATTTTGGTCATTTTTTTGAAAAATTTTTTTCGAAAAAAATTAAAAATTTTGGCGATTTTTTGAAAAAATTTTTTTTATTAAAAAAATAATACTTTTGAAATAAAAAAATTAAATGACAGACTTAGAAATATTAAAAAAAATAGAAAAAGAATTAAATATTGTCATAGGAAAAGATAGCTACAAAATCAATGAAAAAAGAGAAATTTATACATTATATTTATATAATTATAGAATATTTAATCATAGTCTTATAATAAAAAAATTATCTATTCTAAAAGAATTAAAAAATCTGCAAAATTTATATTTAAGTTTTAATAAAATCACAGATATTTCATTTTTGAAAAATTTAAAAAATCTACAAAATTTACATTTAAGTGTTAATAAAATCACAGATATTTCATTTTTAAAAGATTTAAAAGATTTAAAAGATTTAGATTTAAGTGATAATAAAATTACAGATATTTCATTTTTAAAAGATTTAAAAAATTTAAATACTTTAAATTTAATCTATAATCCTATAATAGATCTTTCTTTGTTAAAAGAATTTAAAAATGTAAAAATACATTTAGGTAAAATAGAAAAAGGATATTTAAAAGAAATAGAAATAAAAAATTATTTTAGTATTAAAGAGATAAAAATTGAGAATTTAGAAAATAAAAAAGAGATTTATTTTTTAGGGGAAAACGGAGAAGGAAAAACAATTTTATTGAAATCTATTTTAATTGCTTTAAAAAATAGTTTTAAAACTATAAATGATAATCATTTAACTGAAATCAAAGATAATGCTTTTTTTAAAGCAAAAGATAATTCTTATATAAACTATCAATTTTCAAAAAAAGAAAAAAATATTAAAAATACATTTAAAAATATTTTTGCTTATGGAGTTTCTCGTTTACTAACAAGTAAAAATAAAAATGCTACAGATGAAACAGGTTATATGAGTTTGTTTGATAATGATACAGTTTTGCAACACCCTATATTATGGTTAGAATATATTGACAGATTAGAATTAAAAAATATTGGACAGCTAAAACTCAAAAATGTTTTAAAAACTTTTGAAAGTTTATTAGAAAATAAAATAAAAATTGAAGAAATTAAAGAAACAGGAGAATTTATTTTTATAGAAAAAGGTACAAAATTAAAGTTTGAGCATTTAGCTGATGGTTATAAAAGTATTTTAATTTGGCTATCTGATTTGCTTTTTCGTCTGACAAACAATCAAATGAATGTAAAAAATATAAAAGATTTTCACGGTATTGTTTTGGTTGATGAAATTGATATTTTATTACATCCACGTTGGCAATATAAAATTGTTAAAAAATTGCGAAATTTGTTTCCAAATATTCAATGGATATTTACAACACACAGTCCAATTATTATTCTTGGTGCGTCAAAAGATTCTGTTTTTTACAAAGTTTATAAAGAAAATGGCGAAACGAAAGTCTCGCAACCTTTAAAAAACATTTCTAATTTAATGGCAAATACAGTTTTAACTTCTCCACTTTTTGCTATGGAAAGTGCAAGACAAATTAATTTCGACATTGAAACAGAAAATTTAAGTTTAGATGATGATTTTTCTTGGGCAAAAATTCATGAAGCAGTTTCTTTGAAAATTCAAAAGGAAAATAATTTGAAAGAAGAAGATATTATGGATTTTATTTTTAGTGAATTAAATAATTTTGAGAATGATAAAAATAAATAAAAATTTTAATGAAATTCCAAGATCTTTAAATTCAAAAGAAACTAAAGAAAAACTTAATGAAATTATTGAAAATAAAAAATACCCAAATAAAAAAATAATTAATAAATTTTTGAAATCATTAAAATATTATAATGATTCTTATAAAGAAGAAGATGTAAAAAATATATTGAAAAAAATTTACCATCATAAATGTTGTTTTTGTGAACAAAAAATAGAATCATTTCAGATAGAACATTTTAGACCAAAAAGCACTTATTATTGGTTGGCTTATTCTTGGGATAATATTTTTTTATTTGTCCAAAATGCAATCAAAATAAAGGAAAAAAATTTGACACAAAAAAAGGAAAAATAATTTTTGTTGAAAAAGATTTAAAAAATATTCATAATTTGAATAAAATTTATGACGAAGAAGAAGATTCGCTTTTTTTTAATATGGAACAAGAAGACCCAGAAAAATATTTGCATTTTGATAAAAAAGGAAAAATTTGTTCTAAAAATGAAAAATTAAAACATACAATTAAGAATTGTAAATTAAATAGAGATTTTCTTTTGTACGAAAGAGGGAAAATTTATAAAAATTTTGAAGATGAAGTCAAAAAACTTTTTTTGAAAAAAGATTATAAAAATATTAGATTTCTAATAGAAGATTTTAAAAAAAACACCAAAAATTTAGAAAAAAATTTTTTAGCTTTTAGAAAATTTATTTTAAAAAACTGGATAAATAAAAATAATTTTTTTTAAATGTTGAAATTTTGGTTATTTTTTTGAAATTTTTTTTTATAAAAATCGTAAAATTTTGGACGATTTTTGAAAAAAACGACAAATTTTTAATGTTTTTAAATTATTAAAAAAAATTTTTTTTGAAAAAAACGACAAATTTTTAATGTTTTTAAATTATTAAAAAAAAAATTTTTTCAAAAAAACGGCAAATTTTTAATGTTTTTTTATTTTGAAATTAAAAAAAATTTTTTTTCAAAATTCGTCCAAAATTTAATGTTTTTTTATTTTGAAATTAAAAAAAA
>JAOZVH010000193.1 GCA_029938235.1 Bacteroidales bacterium | reverse complement strand
AAATTCAAAATAATGTGTTTGATGCAATTTATATTTTGTTTAAAACATTATCAGACAAACAAAAAATTAAGCTTTTAAAAAAATTAAATTTTGAAATTCCTTATAAAAAAGAAATAATTGATTCTAGAAATGAATCAGAAAGTTATTTATTCAAAGGTGATGATTTTGAAAAATTTAGTGAAAATATATTAAAAGAAGAAAAAATCATTGACATAAAAAAATTTAAAGTTTAAATGGATATAAGATTTAAACCAAAAGCAATTGAAGATTATAATAAATTTGCATTAAGTGATAAAAAAACATTTAAAAAATTAATGAAAATGATATTAGAAATTCGTAGAAATCCATACCATGGAACTGGAAAAATTGAACAATTGAAACATGAATTAACTGGATGTTGGTCCCGCAGAATTAATAAAAAAGATAGATTAATTTATGAAATTAAAGAAAATGAAATTGTTATTATTTCTTGCTGCGGACATTATTTGAAATAAAAACATTAAAATTTTGGACGTTTTTTGAAAAAAAGTTTTTTAATTTTGAAATTTAAAAACATTAAAATTTTGGACGATTTTTTGAAAAAAAATTTTTTAATTTAAATTTCAAAAATATTGAAATTTTGGACGATTTTTTGAAAAAATTTTTTTTTAATTTCAAATTAAAAAATGTTTAAATTTTGGGCGTTTTTTTGAAAAAAATTTTTTTAATTTAAATTTCAAAAATGTTTAAATTTTGGACATTTTTTGAAAAAAAGTTTTTTATTTAAAAATATAAAATTTTGGCGTTTTTTTTGGAAAAATTTTATTTGAAAAATATTTTTTAATTTTCATCGTTTTTTAATTAAAAAAATAATTATATGGAAACAATTTTTTTTAATTTGCAGAAGCCTTATGCAATAAAAATGCAAAGTTTGATAAAAATTTTAGGCGAGAATTTATTTGTAGATAAATTTATTAATTATCATATTAATCGTTTGAAGCGAGAAATTGCTCGTATGCAAATCAAATTAGAAAAATATGAAGAAAAATATGAAATGCGAAGCTCACAATTTTATGAACAATTTGATAATGGTGAATTGGGAGATGCTAAAGATTATATGCTTTGGGCTGGAATTTATGAGTTTCAAATGGATAGTAAAAAACAATTAATTCAATTAATATGATTAAAAAATATTTTAAAAAGATAGAGAAATTTTTAGAAAGATTTACTCATATTATTGAAGATTATATAATTCATAAAGAGATCTTATCAGATAATAAAGGAATTATTGATGGAGAAGTATTTTTTAACAATGAAAGTCGTTTGGATTTTATGGAAGCTGTAGATATGAATAAAAATGAAAAAAACAAATATTCATATCATTATATGAATAATAATAATGAAATGGTTTTCAGATACGATAATGCAAAACATCATAGAGAATTATCTACATTTCCACATCATAAACATACAAAAAACGGTATTATTTCAAGTAATGAAGCTAAATTAGATGAGGTTTTATCAGAAATAGAAAAAGAAGTTTTGAAGAAAAAATGATATAAACATTAGTGTTAAAAAAACCTCCAATTTGTTTTTTTTTAAATATTAAAATTTTGGACGATTTTTGTAGTTTTTTAAATTGCCAATTTAAAAACTTTGACAATTTAAAAAACAAAATTTTGGTCGTTTTTTGAAAAAATTTTTTTTAATTTAAATTTCAAAAATATTGAAATTTTGGGCGTTTTTTTGAAAAAATTATTTTAATTTAAAATTTAAAAATATTGAAATTTTGGACGTTTTTTTGAAAAAAATTTTTTTAATTTTTAAATTTAAAAATGCCAAAATTTTTACGATTTTTGAAAAAAATTTTTTATTTTGAAATTAAAAAATATTAAAATTTTAGACGATTTTTGAAAACATTTTTTTTAATGATTTAAAAATCATTAAAATTTCAGCATTTTTTTCAAAAAATTTTTTTAAAACATTATAAAAAAAATTAAAATTGAAAAAATTTTAATTTTGTTTATTAAAATATTATAAATTTCAAATAATTTATATGAAAATTTACTCTTTAGAAACTGGAATTTTGAAAATCGATGGTGGTGCAATGTTTGGTGTTGTACCAAAAGTTTTATGGAAAAATTCTTATCCTTGTGTAAAAGACAATTTGACACATTGGGCTATGCGTTCAATGTTGATAGAAATTGATGATAAAAAAATTTTAATAGACAACGGAATTGGAAATAAGCAATCTGAAAAATTTTTTTCAATTTATCAAGTTGAAAGCGAAAACAGTTTAGAAAAATCTTTTGAAAAACTTGGTTTCTCTTTTGATGAAATTACTGATGTGGTTCTAACTCATTTGCATTTCGACCATTGCGGCGGAACAGTAAAATATGACCAGAATAAAAATTTAACTTTGGCATTTCCAAATGCAAAACACTGGATAAGCGAAAAACAATGGAATTTGGCAAACGAACCAAATGACAGAGAAAAAGCATCTTTTTTAAAAGAAAATTTTTTATCTATTGAAAAATTTGGAAAATTAAATCTTATAAAAAAAGATACAAAAATTCATAAAAATGTCGAATTACGTTTATTTTATGGACACACTGACGGACAAATTATTCCTTTCATTAAAAATAATGATAAAACTTTAGTTTTTATGGCAGATTTATTAGCATCAACAGCTCATATTCCTATGCCTTACATTCCAAGTTATGATACAAAACCTTTGCTTGTTTTGGAAGAAAAAAAGAAATTTTTTGAAGAAGCAATTTCAAATAATTATATTTTGTTCTTTCAACACGATCTATATAAAGAATGCTGCACTTTGAAAAATACAAAAAAAGGAGTTAGGGAAAAAGATTTTTTTACATTAAAATCTATTTTTAATTAAAATTAAAAATTCTTACTCTGTTACAGTTATGTATAAATGTTTTGAAAGTAATTTGTCTGTGATACCTTTTGTATCTATCCATATTGTTAAAACTTTTTCTGTTATTAAATATGAATGTTTTAAATAATCTCCGTAAAAAATTTGTTCATCTGTATCAAGAAAAACAAATCTCGGATTTGGTGTTTGTTTAGTGTCTATTTTTATTTGTATAGTTGGAGAAATATAAAGATAACCGTAGCCATATTTATGGTCGTAGCCCATCCAATATTTTTCTCCAATTTTTACTTTGAATGAATAAACACTATCTTTTTTTATTTCGCCATTTTTCTTTTTGCTTACATAAGTAATAAAAAAATTATAAGCGGAAATATCAATATGGTCTGGAATTTCCGTGTAAGTTGTATCTTTTGCATTAAAACGTTTAAATAAATCCATACCTTTTGGTCCGCATGAAACAAAAAATAAAGGTGTTATTAAAAATAAAAATAAATTTATTTTATTAAAATTCATAATTTAATAAGTGTTATTATCGTATTCTGGAATTTGAACTTTATTTCTTGTTCCACTAAAATTTACAACTCGACTTTTTATATCTATCAATAAATTTTCCCAGTTTGCTTTTTTTGGGTTTCGGCAACTTAATTGATATTCTAATGCTTCTATGAAAGAATCAAGAAAATAACTTCCGGAATTACTTAGCCACGAAATCTGCTCTTTTTCACAAGAAGAAATTATCACTGAACCACTGGAAATTGCAAATAATTCGAGATATTTTTTTTTATCAATTATACTTATTTTTCTTCTATGAGAATTGATATTATCCATTGGCATTATAGATTTTTTTTCTACATTGGAAGTTTCTGAAATAACAATACTTAGACGCATTTTTTTTGTATTTAACAGATTATCAATATATTTTAATTCACAAGATTTTTTTTTTAAATTAAATTTCAATTTCGCATATTTGCTTTTTTGCTTTTTTTCTCTAATTCCTCCTCCAAAATAGTAAAAAACTATCATATCTTCAGGTTTATTATTTATGTTATTTATAATTTTTTCCAATTCTTTTTTATTAAAATAATTATCTGTGCATACATGAGAATTTAAAGAAAATCCTGTATTTTTTGCAATATTTTTAAAAACTTTCAATAAATTTTCAACGACTATGTTTGAATTTTTGCTTAAATTTTTATTTTTTGTGTCTGCAAAAACAATTAAATATAAATTTCCTTTTGCCAATTGAGAAACTGGGTCAATATTATTGCTTTTTTTTCTAAATTTCAAATTTGTAATTACTGGATTTTCATTAATTTCTTGCTCTTCTACCCAAGAAGAAACATCCCAAATTTTTATTAAATTATCATCTGCACCGCTAATTAAATTTTTTCCATCTTTACTAAAATTCAAAGAACGAATGCGGTCTTTGTGTGATTTAAAATTAAAAACCTCCTTGTTTGTTTTTAAATCCCATAATTTAATTGTATTGTCAAGACTTCCACTTGCAAGATATTTTCCATCCGGACTAAATTTTACAGACCAAATTTTATCTTTATGCCCTTTAAAAATTTTAATTTGTTTTTTCATTTCAAAATCCCAAATTTTTATTAAATTATCATCTCCACCACTTGCAATTTTCTTTCCATCCGGAGAAAATGCAATTGCTCTTACACCATCTTTATGTGCAGAAAAATTTGATATTTCTTTTTTACTTTCTAAATCCCAAATTTTTATACAACCATCTAAGGAAGCACTAACAAAATTAGTTCCATTAGGATGAAAATCAATTTTCCATACTGCTTCTTTATGTCCTTCGAAAGAAAATATTTCTCTTCCTTCTGCAAGATCCCAGAGTTTTATACTTTTATCTGTACTTGAACTTAAAATTTTTTGACCATCCGGAGAAAATTTAACATTATGAATGGGAAATAAATGACCATTAAAATTTCTCAACTCTTTTCCTTTTAAATTAAATAATTTTAATTTTGTATCTAAACTTCCAAGTGCAATATATTTTCCATCCGGACTAAAAACAGCAGATTGTATGCTCCATAGATCCATTTTCCATTTTCCAATCTGTTTTTTATTATCATTATTCCAAAGTCTTAAAATATTATCATCGCCTCCGGTTAGAAAATATTTGCAATCATTACTAAAAACAACTGTTCTAATATAAGCGGTATGTGCTTTTAAAGTTGCAATATTTTTTGTCTTAAAAACATAGGATTTATAAAGATCATTTTTGAAAATTTCAATTAAAAATTTTGCATCACCTTTTAAATAAGAAGATATAAATTTTCTTTTATTATAATGATTTTTAAAATTTTCAATATTTTTTATATCTATTTTTTCTTGTGAAAATAGATCATTTGTAAGAATTAAAACAATTAAATAAATTAAATTTTTCATTTCAAAAAAAATTTTTTTTACGAAAATAGATTTTTTTTATATTTAAAATTGTTTTTTTATAAAAAAAAACAATTTTTGCAAAAAAAATTATAAAAAGAAATAAAAAATGGGACTTCAATGTGGTATAGTTGGTTTGCCAAATGTTGGTAAATCTACATTATTTAATTGTTTATCGAATGCAAAAGCTCAATCAGCAAATTTTCCTTTTTGCACCATAGAACCTAATATTGGTGTAATAACGGTTCCGGACAAACGTTTATTTGAATTGGAAAAACTTGTAAAACCGGAGAAAGTTGTTCCTGCAAATATTGAAATTCTTGATATTGCAGGTCTTGTTAAAGGAGCAAGTAAAGGAGAAGGACTTGGAAATAAATTTTTATCCAATATACGTCAAACCGATGCTATCATTCACGTTTTGAGGTGTTTTGATGATAAGAATATTACTCATATAAATTCTAAAATAGATCCAATTAGAGATAAGGAAATTATAGATATTGAGTTGCAATTGAAAGATTTAGAAAAAGTAGAAAATAGTATAGAAAAAACTAAAAAACTAATAAAAATAGGTGATAAAAAAGCAAAATTTTTTTTAGGAATTTTAAATAATTGTAAAGAACATTTGGAAAAAGGGAATTCTATAAGAGAATTTTCTTTAGAAAAAAAGGAAAAAAATTTATTGAAAGATTTACATTTATTGACTGATAAGCCAATACTTTACGTTTGTAACGTTGATGAAAATTCTGCTTCTAATGGAAATAAATATGTAGATGCATTAAAAAAAGCAGTCGAAAATGAAAAGGCAGAAGTTTTGATAATTTCAGCAGCTATAGAAGCTGATATTGCAGAATTAGAATCCTCAGAAGAACGTTTATTATTTCTGGAAGAATTAGGTTTAAAAGAAGTAGGAGTGATAAAATTAATTCAATCTGCTTATAAGTTGTTAAATTTGAGGACTTTTTTTACGGCAGGAAAAAAAGAAGTTAAAGCATGGACTTTCAAAAAAGGAATGTTTGCTCCGGAAACTGCGGGAATTATTCATAGCGATTTTGAAAAAGGTTTTATTCGTGCAGAAGTAATAAAATATATAGATTATATAAAATATTCTTCTGAAAGTAAATGTCGTGATGTAGGAAAAATCGCATCAGAAGGAAAAAAATATATTGTAAAAGACGGTGATATTATGCACTTTCTTTTTAATGTTTAAAAATTTATCAAAAATTATGTATTTATGAAAAAATTATCATAAATACATAATTTTAAATTTCAAATAAAAAAAATTTTTTTCAAAAATCGTCCAAAATTTTAATATTTTTTAATTTC
>JAOZVH010000192.1 GCA_029938235.1 Bacteroidales bacterium | reverse complement strand
CATTGCAAAATCTTACTGTACAGGAGATTGGTTATTTTATTTGCAAGCAGATGAATTGTGTGTATGTCCGGAAAATTGTAAATCTACATCATATTTTGCTGTTTCTTCCAATTTATATGGCTGATGATCCAATAAAAATACAGGAAATTTAAAATCTACATCTTTTGTCAATTCTTTCAAGCTTTTTCTTTTTTTATCAAAAGTTCTTTCCAATTGAATGTCGTCTCGTCCAATAATATAAAATTTATCATCTACTTTTACAGTGGTATCTCGCAACATATTAATGCCTTTTTCTTTAAAAAAATCTAAATCTTCGTAAGCTTTACTAATATATTCGTGATTTCCGAGACAAGAATAAACACCATATTTTGGTTTTAATTCTTTAAAATGATCCAATAGTTTAAAATGTTTTACAACTTTCAAATTATCGTCTATTAAATCGCCGCCCAAAATAATTAAATCTGGATTTTGCTCTTTTATAAGACTTATCAACAATTTTGTTTTAAGTTCATTTACCATTGTCCCCAGATGAATATCACTCACCGCAACAACATTTAAAGTTTTAAAACCAAGTTGTTTTTTATTTATTGAAATTTCAATATTTTTAACTCTGGGAATTATTGCATTATAATAACCGATGACATTTATTGTAGTAATAAAAATTATAGAAATTAAACCAATTATAGACTTAGCTTTTTGATAATCTTCTGTAATAAATTTAGGATAATAAGGAATAATATAATTTATTAAACGAAGTAAATCGAAAAAAACTACAAAAAGAAGTGCATAAAAGAAAAAACCTGAACTTATCGCTCCTATTTTTACAAAAGAATTGCTAATAAAACCTATGGAATAATTTTCAATTGATTTGCCAAGAAAAAAAGATGCAAGTAAAATTATATAAAATATCAAAAATAATTTTGAATTTAGAAAATCACTTTGAAAAGCTTGTGTTATTCTTGTATAAATATAATATCCGGATAAACCGAATATCATCAAAAAAACTAAAATCGCAATTATCATTTTCATAAAAATTTATTATTTTGTTTCAACTTCACAAGAATCTCCCATACAATTAGGCTTTTCTTCTGGTTCTTTTAATAATTTTATTTTTATAAAAAAATGATATAATTTGCAACCTACACAAATTCCAAATGCTGTTTCAAAATATAATAAAACAAGACAAATTAAACATAAAAAACAAACTGGTTGAAAATAAGATGCATCATTTATTAAAAATAAAGATAAAACAAATATTGTTACAGATAAAATTAAACCCAAAGACCAAGCAAATTTCTTCTGCACAGCACCAATTGGAAGTGGCGATTGTTTATTAACAAATAAATAAGCAAGCAACAAAGTTGGGGCATATTTAGGATTTATAAATACTCCGATAATGAAATTTATCATTAGGAAACCAGAAATATAAGGTATAATTCCAAATTCACCCAAAATAAAACCATTAATAGATGCTATTGTACCCATTAAAAACATTATGCCTGCACTTGCACGCATACGTCTTTCGTCAAGGACTTTATAATTGTGTCCGTCAATGTATTCTCCAAAACTTATTATAGACATTTTTTTATTCTTTTTTATTAAAATACAAATTTAAAATAATTTTTATTATTTAATAACTTTTTATTAAAAATAAATATTTTTGTAAAAATTTAAAATTTTTTGTAAATGTTGAAAAAAGAAATCGTAATTAAATTTACTAAATCGAAAGATATTGAAAAAGACGAAGAAAAATCAATAAAATCTTGGTTTGACGAATTTGCAAAATCAAAAAATGTAAAAATTTCTTGGACCTCAAGAAATATAAAAATAATAGATTTTTATATTTTTAGATTTAAATCTATAATCTCAAATGCAAATATTGAACTGTTGAAAAATTTAGAGAAGACAAAAAATAATAATGTTATTGTTTGTTTCAATTCTATATTATCAACAGAAATTAAAACTTATAATAATTTTAAAAAAAAGTTCCAATTAAAAAGAATGGTAGAAAATTCAAGATATTCTAATTTAATAAAAATTAAATATTTTGAAGATAATTTAAAATTTGAATTTTTAAACTTTTTTGGAGATTTTTTAATGAAAAATGAATTAGATGAACTATTAAAAATTCTCGTAAAAAATAAAAATTTAAAAAATGATGGCGATTTTTTATTTAAAATTGGAAATCTTTATTATGAATTAAATATTAATAAAAAAGCCTTAGATTTTTTCAAAAGGTCTATGAATTTTTTAGAAGAAAATTCAAAAAATAAATTTTTTATTTATCAAAACTTATCTAAAATTTATAAAGAAAAATCTGATTTAAAAAATGCTTTGAAATATGGAAAATTATCTAATAATTTTCTTTTAAATAATTCTGAAATAATTTATTATAATAATAATTTGGGAGATATTTATTTAATGGATAAAAAATATTTAAAAGCAATTTCATTTTTTGAAAGATCTATAAAAATTTTAGAAAAAGACAAATTAAAAATAGAACTTTCTTTTACTTACGATAAAATAGTTTCTTGTTATTACAAATTGGACGATTTACAAAATCAATATAAATATTTAAAAAAAGCCTTAGATTTTCAAATAAAATTTTCTAAAAACAAAATCAATCCAAAAATTGCTTTTTTTTATGACAGGTGTGGAAGTTTAGCTTCACAACTTAAAGAAGATAAAAATGCTTTAAATTATTATCTTAAAAATCTGGAGATTATGGAAAAAATTTTACATCCGAATCATTCCGCTTTATCAATTTTTTATGGTAAAGTAAAAAATGCTTATTTTTCTTTGAAAAAATTTGATAAAGCTTTAAAATATTCTTTGCGAGAATTAGGTTATGATATAAAAAATTTATCAGAAAAACATCCAGCCTTAGCAAGTTCTTATAATGATGTCGGCGAACATTATTTTTATTTAAAAGATTATAAAAATGCCTTAGAAAATTATTTAAAAGCATTAGAAATTATTGGAAAACCAGACTCAAGAGAATTAAGTTTTTATTATATAGATGTGATAAAAACTTATGAAAAATTAAAAGATTTTGAAAATGTTTTAAAATATGAGTTAGAATTTTTATCTGAAATACCTTTTTTCGAAAGAGAAAACGATATGGAATTATCTTTATTATGCAATTCCATTGCAAAAAAATTTTCTCATAAAAAAGATTTTGAATTAGCAATAAAATATAATTTGAAATCAATAAAATCAATAAAAAATAGTCCTGAAATTGATAAAAATGTTTTGGCTTTTTTTTATAAAAGTCTTAGCGAAAATTATATGGAAATAAAGAATTATGCGATATCTTTAAAATATGTTTTAATAGCTTTAAAATTTCTAAAAAAATATAATTCTAATGAATATAAAACGATGGTAGAATTTCATAATGCAATTAGTTTTAATTATTTTAGAATTGGTGAGAGTAAAAATTCTTTATTTCATTTGAAAGAAAGTTTAAAAATTGCTAAAAAAGTTTATGATAAAAATGATTATAGTATTTTTTCCATTTATGGTTATTTAAAAGTAGTTTATGAAAAAATTGGAGATTTAAAAAATTCCAAAATAGTTCAGAAAATTATTGACGATATTAAGAAAAAATAAATTTAAAATAAAAAAAATATTATTTTTGTAAAAATTAAAAAAAATTAAAAAATGTCTCAAAATTTTGGTAAAATTATTCAAATTATAGGTCCAGTTATTGATTGTTCTTTCGAAACAAAAAATGCAAAACTTCCAAACATTCTTGATGCTTTAGAAATAAAAAGAGATAATGGAGAGATGCTTGTCATTGAATGTCAGCAACATATAGGAGAAAATACAATTAGAGCTGTTGCGATGGATTCCACTGATGGACTTCGCAGAGGAATGAAAGTTTTTTCAAAAGGTAAACAAATTAGTATGCCTGTTGGCGAACAAGTTAGAGGTCGTTTATTAAATGTTATTGGTGATTCAATAGATGGAATAGGAGATTTAGATATGAAAGGTGCTTATCAAATTCATAATTCGCCTCCAATTTTTGAAAATTTATCTACTGAAACAGAGATTTTGTTCACCGGAATAAAAGTAATTGACTTATTAGAGCCATATTCTAAGGGTGGAAAAATAGGTTTATTTGGTGGTGCAGGAGTTGGAAAAACGGTTTTAATTCAAGAGTTGATCAATAATATTGCAAAAGGTTATGATGGTTTATCTGTTTTTGCAGGTGTTGGTGAGCGAACAAGAGAAGGAAATGATCTTCTAAGAGAAATGATAGAATCTAAAATTGTAAAATACGGTGATGAGTTTCTCGAAAATATGAATAAAGGCGGTTGGGATTTATCTAAGGTAGATAAAGAAGAGTTGAAAAAATCACAGGTAACTATGGTTTTTGGACAAATGAATGAGCCTCCGGGAGCAAGAGCAAGAGTTGCACTTTCTGGTTTAACCATAGCGGAAAATTTTAGAGACGGCGATAAAGACGCAAAAAAAGGAAATGATATTTTATTTTTTATAGATAATATTTTCCGTTTTACGCAGGCAGGTTCAGAAGTTTCGGCTTTGCTTGGACGTATGCCTTCGGCAGTTGGTTATCAGCCTACTCTTGCTACAGAAATGGGTTTTATGCAAGAGCGAATAACTTCAACAACAAGAGGTTCTATTACTTCTGTTCAGGCAGTTTATGTTCCTGCAGATGATTTAACTGACCCAGCACCAGCGACAACTTTCGCTCATTTGGACGCAACAACTGTTCTAAGTAGAAAATTAGCTTCACTTGGAATTTATCCCGCTGTTGATCCATTAGATTCAACTTCAAGAATTTTAACTCCGGAAATTGTTGGAAAATCTCATTACGATACGGCTCAGAAAGTAATTTTAATATTGCAACGTTATAATGAATTATTAGATATTATTGCAATTCTCGGAATGGACGAATTATCAGAAGAGGATAAATTAGTTGTTCACAGAGCCAGAAGAGTTCAAAGATTTTTGTCTCAGCCATTTCATGTTGCAGAGCAATTTACAGGTATTCCGGGAACTTTTGTATCAATAGAAGATACAATTAAAGGTTTTAATTTGATTTTAGATGGTAAAATGGACGAATATCCAGAAGCATCTTTTAATCTTGTTGGAACTATAGAAGAAGCGGTGGAAAAAGGTAAAAAAATGTTGGAAGAAGTATCATAAAAAAAAAATTATAAAATTATGTTTTTAGAGATAATTACTCCGGATAAAAAGATCTTTGAAGGAGAAATAAAATTAATACAAATGACTGGAATTGATGGTTCTTTTGAGATTTTGAAAAACCACGCTCCTATAGTTTCAATTTTGGAAAAGGGAAATATAAAAATTTTAGACGAAAATGATAAAAAATTTTTTTTTGAAATTGATGGCGGCGCAATAGAAGCAAAAAATAATAAAATTATTGTGCTTGCTGATAATTTTTAAATAAAAAGAATAATGGAATATTTAAATATTTCATTATTCTTTTTTTAATTAAAAAAAAATTTTTTTCAAAAATCGTCCAAAATTTTAATGTTTTTTTTAAATTGAAATTAAAAAAAAATTTTTTTCAAAAAAACGGCAATTTTTTAATGATTTTTATAAAAAAATATTTTTTTTTCAAAAAATGCTGAAATTTTATGTATTAAAATTTTAAAAAAATGAATAACAGAGGTAGAATACAAGCACAAGGAAAAAAACTTGAAGCATCAGAAGCATGGTCGCAAGATAAAGTGCTTACAAAAAATGAAGGTTTGATAAAGCTTAATAACTTGAGAAATAAAATAAGCAAAAATGAAGCTAAAATTAGAGAAAAATCTTTTAAAAAAGCATCAAGATTTATTAAAAATGGACCTTATCAAGTTGTTGATCGTATAATCAGTAAAACATTTATGGTCTCAAATACAGAACATGAACGAATTGATATTGAAATACAAAAAGGAATTGCATTTACAAACGAATAAAATTTTAAATAATGAATAAATACATATTTAAAGACTTTTTAGACAATAAAAAAGTTTATAAAAAAAATATTGAATTTTGGAAAAGTATAATAAGCAAATTATTAAAATCTGAAAAATTTAGTTTCGATGAATATATCGCAAGATCTGATGGATTTGGAAATGAATTTTATGACGGAAATCCAATTTGTAATTTTAAAATTGATAAATTAAACAAAGGCGTTAGGATAATTCAAGAAGAACCAGAAGAAAATTCAATTCAATTATCTGCATGGATTGAAGAAGCAGAATTAGTTAATGGAAAAATAATTGATGAACTTGTCATTAACTTAGAATTAACACGAGAAACAATATTTATTGCGGTTGATTTAATTAATGCATGGATATTGAATGATATAAGTAAATTCAGAATGAAACGATATATCAAAACAATAAATTCATTAAAAACACAAGTTTCTGCTTTGCAAACATTTGAATACGCATAGAAAAATGAATATATATTTATGCCTATTTTAATTTTAAAAATTGAAAAAAAAATTTTTTTTTCAATAAAATGCGGATTTTTTAATGATTTTTTAAAATTAAAAAAAAATTTTTTTTTCAATAAAATGCGGATTTTTAATGATTTTTTAAAATTAAAAAAAAATTTTTTTTTCAATAAAATGCGGAT
>JAOZVH010000191.1 GCA_029938235.1 Bacteroidales bacterium | reverse complement strand
TTTATAATTTATAAAAAACTTTTTTCAAAAAAACATTAATTTTTTGGGTTTGTACGTATTATGATTCAAGCGTCCACGATGATTTCGTTGCATCGTCCTATAAAGCATTGATTTTTAACATTTTAATGAAATTTTAAAAAAAATATTTTGAAAAAAAACATAAATTTTTCACAATTTTTTTGTAAAAAAAACTCCCATCACAAAAAGGTTCGATAACCAAAATTTTTTTTCAAAATTGTCCAAAATTTTAAGGTTTTTTCAAAATTTTTTCAAATAAAAGCAATTATTTTTACAATTATTTTTAAAAAATACCATAAAAATGTATTATTTCAATTTTTTCAGATTTAGAAATATCTGCGGGATTAGTTCCAAGTTTTCCTTCTGGAATTTCATAATTTAAATTTTTAAAATATTCTTCCCAAATTGGAAATGTTTTTTTTGTTTCTGGGTCGATAAAAGTCATCTTTTTTAAATGAAAAAGTTTTTTATTATTTTTATCAGAGAAAATTTCATAAACCAATTCTGAGCAATAATAAGCTTCATTTTTATAATCAAAAAAAAAATCATATTTTTTCCCTAAGAATTTCTTATAGTTTTCTAAAAATTTTGGAATTAAATTTTGATATTTTTTTTTCAATCTGCCAACAATAACTTTTGGCTTTCCATTTTTATCAAAACTCCTATTTAAAAAAACTGTAAAATTTGTCAAAACAACTCCCTCAGAAATTGCTTCCAAAACGTAAACTTTTTCATTTATAATTTTTACAATTCCAACATGTGAAATATTTTTTCCTTTATAGCCGGAAGTAACTTTTTCTATGGCATCACAAAAAGAACCACAATCACTGTATGTAAAAAGTAAATCTCCATTTTTTACAGAAAAATTTTTTTTTTCATTTTTGCACGAAAAAATTAAAAAAGCAGAAAATATAATTATATAAAGTTTATTCATAAATCAAATTTATATTAAAAATTCTTCATTATAAAAAATTTTATTGCTTTTAAATTAATAAAAATTTGTTTTAAATCATTTATTTTTAAAGCGTCAAAACTTTCGGAGACATAATATTTATAATTTTCTTCATCTTTTTCTAAAATAACAAAATACCATATTCTACCAATTACATAACTTCCTCTGATTATTTTTGCATTATTTAATGTCATTGCTGTTATCATAGCAGCGATCACTTGGTATTCTGGATTTCCAGATGGATTTAATGATTTTTTATATTCTTGCAAAAAGAAAAAAGGTTTTTCTGGCTCTTCAATTCCAGTTGCAACTATTAAATCTGGTTTTCCATACAAAGTGTAACCATTTAATTTACATCTAATTTCTGAGTTGTACCAATCTGTAAACTTATTTGTATCAAAATCTATTTTATTTAAAATAGGTGCAATAAATTTTATTGTTAATTTTGATTCGTTGTACGTGAATAAATATAATTGATTTTTTTCAATTAATCTTTTTATAAAATTATTTTCTGATTCCGAAATTTGATATTTATAATTAAACCATTCGTCAAACTTTTTGTTCTCAGCAATTTTTTTATTTTCAAAATATTAGATAACTTCTTGTTTGTAGCATCAGAAAAAATTAATGTTTTTTTAGTATCCATATTTTTTATTTTTTTCAAAATTATAAAATTTTTTAAATAAAAAAATTTTTTCAATAAAACGTACAAATTTTTAATGTTTTTCATTTTATTTGAAAAAAAAAATTAAATTTTTTTATATTTTTATATAAATAATTTGGTCTGATTTTTGGAATTAATTAATTTAAATTATTAAAAATGTGTAAGATTTCCATAATTGTAGCAGTTTCGAATAATAATGTTATTGGTAAAGATAATTCTTTAATATGGTATTTGCCTGCAGATTTAAGGCATTTTAAAAAATTAACAACTAATCATCATATTATTATGGGCAGAAAAACTTTTGAATCCATAGGAAAAGTTTTACCTAAACGAACTTCTGTAATTGTAACAAGACAGAAAAATTATAAAAAAGATAATTGTATTATTGTAAATAGTTTATCTGAAGCAATAGAAAAATCTAAATACGATAAAGAAATTTTTATAATAGGTGGAGAAAGTATTTATAAAGCATCTTTGAATTTTGCTGATAGAATTTATTTAACTAAGATTCATAAAAAATTTGAAGGAGACAGATTTTTTCCATTTTTTGATAAAAAAATTTGGAAAGAAGTGGAAAGAATAGATCATCGTTCAGATAAAAAAAATAAATACGATTATTCATTTTTAATTTTTGAAAAAAATAAAAAAAATTTTTTATAAAAAAAATAAAAATTTTAAGAAAATGAAAAAGTTATTTGTTATATTTTTATTATTATATAGTTTTTTAATTGCAAAATCTATTTCTAAGAAAGAAGACCCACCAAAAGCAAAGTTCGAATGTAATTCTAAATCTTGTGTTGGAAGTTCCTTAGAATTTCAAGATAATTCGGAAAATGCAGACATAATTTTTTGGGATTTTGGAGACGGTTGGACAAGTGAATTAATTAAAAATCCATTTCATATTTATGAAAATAAAGGTTTTTATACGGTTCAATTAATTGCAAAAACAGAAGAAGGTTTGTCTGATACTCTGGAAAAAACTATAGAAATTAAAGAAGCACCAGAAATTGAAATTATTTTTGACGGCGATACAACTATTATGAGAGGAGAAGAATTATCTGTGAGTTTAAGTCAAAATTACAATTTTATAAGCTGGGAACATTGGAGTGAAATTCTATATGGTCAAAGTGTAAAACTCAAAGAAGCAGGAACTTATACTGTAAATGTAGAAGATGAAAATCTTTGTACAGATATAAAAAGTTTTTCTGTTGTTGTTTTAGAAGAAGACCAAATTGATGTGAAAACTATAATTACTCCAAATGATGATGGTTTTAATGATAAGTTTTATATAGAAAATATAGAAGTTTTTTCTGAAAGCAAAGTTTTTATTTACAATCGTTGGGGCGATGAAGTTTATGTAAGTGACGGTGAAAAATATAGTAACGAAGAAAATGCTTGGGACGGTACAAAAGACGGTGAAGAATTACCTGAGGGAAGTTATTATTATTTAATAAAATGTGGTGATTTGGTTTTAAAAGGTGCTGTTAATATTTTAAGATAATTTTAATATTTAAAAAAAATACGATGAAAAATTTAGCATTAATATTTATTTTTGTTTTTTTATGTGGTTTTGTTAAATCACAACAGACTCCAGTAAATAATCAATATTTATTAAATAAGTTTTCTATGTCTCCGGTTTATGCTGGTTTAGAAGATGTTTTTGTTGCTTCACTTGGCTACAGGCAAGATATGGTTGGCATAGAAGGTGCTCCGGTTACAAAATTTTTAAATATAAATGGTTTAATAGGTGATGGAGTTGGAATAGGATTAGATTTTGTAAATGATAATACAAATATTTTTAATTATAATCAATTAAATTTAACTTATGCTTATCATTATAATTTGAGTAATACACAATCTATAAGTATGGCTCTTTCCGGAGGTATTTATGAAAATCATATAAATTTCTCTGATAATAAAGCAAGCTTCCAGGATATAAATGACCCAATTATAGAAGAAAACAGAACTGTTACAGGCATTAATTATAATGCTGGTTTTAGTTTACTTTATGATATTTATGATATAAATATTGGTCTTCATATTCCGAGAATGTTAGAAATTACTCCGGAAAACGGTGAAGAAGTTCCTTATACACAAAAACGTTTTTATAAAACACATCTATCTTACAGATATGTTATGATGGATACTTACAGTTTTGAACCTATGATTATTTCGAGAATAATGCCAAATGCTCCTTTAAATTGGGAATTTGCTTTATTAAGCTCTTTTAGAAGTGAATATTTTCTTGGCTTTACTTATCGTAGTAATCAAGCGATGGCTGCAAGTTTAGGTATTTTTGTTAGTGATATTTTAAATATCGGATACAGTTATGAATTTTCAGGAAATGGTATTTTAGCAGAATCATCTGGTTGCCATGAAATTTCTTTAAATTTTTATTTTGGAGGCGGAAGTTCCAGAAGCAGTATTGGTGAAGGAGTAGATGCTGATAAAGTTATGGAAAAAAACAACGAATTAATTAATAAAAATAATAAATTATTAAAACAACATAATGACTTATTAAAAGAAAATAATAAATTTCGTGAAAAAAGCAATTCTAAGAAAGCTAAAGATGTGGGAGTTGAAGATGAAGAAAATGAAGATGGAGAAAGTTACGGCGGAGATTTTGGAAGCGAAGAAAATAGTAACAGTACAGATGAAGATACAGAAATGTTTGATGAAAATTACGAAGAGAAAATGGAATTAGGAACTGGACATTATGTAGTGGTAGAATCTCTTAGAAGTCCAAAAAATGCAGAAAATCGCAAAAAATATTGGATAGAAAAAGGTTATTCTGATGTAGTTATTTATTATGAAAAAACAAGACTTTACTATTATATATCTTTGAAATTTGAAGATAGAGATGAAGCAGAAGGTGTAAGATCTGGACTAAGAAATGGAGCTATTCCTGACGCTTGGATTTGGGATGTTTACTAATAAAATTTGAATTTAAATTTTAAAATTTTAAAAAAATGAATAAAAAATATATAAAATTTTTATTGTTTACAATTTTCATATTATTTTTTCTTGTAAACATAAAATCACTAGACGCACAAACAAGAGGATTTAGTTATCAAGCAATGGCAAGAGACGAAAATTCCGAAGCAGTAAAATTTCAGACTTTGATAGTTGAAATTACATTAAGAGCTGGAAACGAAGAAGGAGCAATTAATTGGCAGGAAGCACATCAAGTGACAACTAATGAATTTGGTATTTTTACGCTAATTATTGGAAAAGGACAAACAACCGGAGAGGGAAGTTTTTCTTATGAAGACGGCTTCGATAAGATACCTTTTGATAAATATAATTTCTGGATAGGATTAAGAGTTGATTTCGGCAATGGTTTAATAGATATGGGAACACCAACAATGCTACAATCTGTGCCTTTTGCTAAAGTCGCAGAAAGAGCTTTAAGTGTGGAAAATCCTGAATTAACTATCGCTGAATTAACTGATGTAGAAATTAATCCTTTAACTTTGGAAGAAAATAAAAGTACTTTACTTTGGAACGGTAAAGAATGGGTGAATGCAAATTTAGAAGATATAATCTTTTCCTCAGAAAGTTTTTCCGACAGCATAGAAAATATTATTATAAATTCTCAAACAATTATAGATAGTTTTGAAAATGTAATTTTAAATTCGCAGAATTTTATTGACAGCTTTGAGACTATAATTTTAAATTCACAAACTTTTATTGATAGTTTTGGAAATGAAATTTTGCATTCGGAAACTTTTATTGATAGTATTGAGAATATAATTTTAAACTCAGAAATTGTTATTGATAGTTTTCAAACTATAATTTTAAACTCTGATAATTTTATTAACAGTTTTCAAACTATAATTTTAAATTCGGAAAATTTCAATGACAGTATTCAAAATATATTTTTAAATTCTCAAACTTTTAATGATAGTATTCAAAATATATTCCTAAATTCTGGGAATTTCATAAATAGTGTTGATAGTTTTGTCGTTGTTTCTCAAATTTTTCAAGACTCTGTAAATTCTATAGTGGATACATATATTTCCGAAATAGATTTTGAACAAAATTGGGAAAAAATAGATAATAAAGTTTTTGTTTTAGATGATAGCATTGGAATTGGAACAAATAATCCTCATGCAAAATTACACACAAAAGGTGGAGCAATTTTTTCTGATTTAGAAAATCTTACAGAAGAAGAAGCACAATTAAAGTATGAACGTTTTGCTGGACAAGATACGGGATATTATAAATATTATGACGGTGAAAGCTGGAAAACTTTAGGAACTGGAAATATAAGTTATGATTATGAAGGTAATCTTTGGAATGGAGATGGAGACGGAAATATTTTTTACGAAAATGGAAATGTAAAATTGACAAATGGAGTTTTCATTAATGAATTTTCTAAGGATTCTACTTTATCTGGAAATAGTAATCAAGTTGTTCCTACTGAAAAAGCTGTAAAAACTTATGTAAATTCTTTGGGAAATACAATCTTTTTAAATTTAGAAAATTTAGAAAACGATTTACAAAATGACATTTCTGATAGTTTATCTATTTTAGAAAATAATTTTTCCAATAATTTGCAGAATTTTTTAAATAAAGATACAGTTTTTGCTGGCGACGTAAATGGAAAATTTGATTCTTTGAAAGTTGTTGGTATTTATGGAAAAGAAATTGACACAAATGGAATTGCTGTAAATAAAATTTTAAAATACGACGGAGAAAAATGGATAATTGCAGATGATGAATCTGGTGGTTCCGGAGGAGAAATTTATAATGCCGGAGAGGGAATTGAAATTAATGAGAATATTATTAATAACACCGGAGATTTAAATAGTGAAAATGAATTAATTACGAATTTTATAATTGAAAATGACTCTTTCAAAATTATTGAAAATGGAAATAATACTTTTCAAATTCCGTTAAATGACATTTTAAATTCTAATAATTTTAATGACAGTATTCAAAATATATTTTTAAATTCTCAATTTTTTAACGACAGTATTCAAAATATA
>JAOZVH010000190.1 GCA_029938235.1 Bacteroidales bacterium | reverse complement strand
TTTTCCAAAAAACGCCGATTTTTTTAAATTTATTAAAAAAATTTTTTCCAAAAAAACGCCGATTTTTTAAATTTATTAAAAAAATTTTTTCCAAAAAACGCCGTTTTTTTTTTAATTATTTTCCTATGCAAAATTTTGAAAAAATATTTTCTAATATTTCATCATTTGTAATTTCGCCTGTAATTTCACCAAAATCTCTTAGGATTTCTCTCGCATCCATAGTTAAAAATTCACTTGAAATTTGATTTTCCATACCTTCTATTATTCTTAATACAGAAAAATAAGAATTTTCTAAGGCTTGAAAATGTCTTAAATTATTTATAATAATATTATTATCCTTTTGTAGATTAATTATTTCAAATAATTTATTTTTTAAATTTTCAATGTTTTTTTTATGCTTTGCAGAAATTAAAATAATTTCCTCTTTTTTCATAAAAAAAATTTTTTTATGAAAATCAACATTTTTTTTTAAAATATCAATTTTATTTAAAACAAGAATTAATATTTGATTTTCATCTAATTTAGATTTTATCTCTAAAATTTTTTTCTCTGGAATTTCTTTTTTTACATCTATTAAAAATAGAATAATTTTTGCATTTTTAATTTTTTCAAAAGTTTTTTCTATGCCAAGTTTTTCTATTTTATCCTTAGTTTTTCGCAAACCAGCAGTATCTATAAAACGAAAGTCCATTCCTTTTATATTTATAATATCTTCTATAAAATCTCTTGTTGTTCCGGGAATTTCCGAAATTATTGCTTTATTTTCGTTTAAAATGGCATTTAAAAGTGTAGATTTTCCTACATTTGTATCTCCAACAATTGCAACATGAACACCATTTTTTATTACATTTCCTAGATGAAAAGAATTTTTTAAATTTTCAATTTTTCTTTTTATTTCAAAAATTAAATTTTTAAAATCACGGCGGTCAACAAACTCTACATCTTCTTCGGAAAAATCCAATTCTAATTCCAACAGCGAAATAAAGTTTAATAATTTCTTTCTTAGTATAGAAATTTCATAAGAAAAACCACCTCTCATTTGCTTCATTGCAATTCTATGATTTTCTTCATTTGTCGAATGAATTAAATCTGCAACAGCTTCAGCCTGTGATAAATCCATTTTTCCATTTAAAAATGCTCTTAGAGTAAATTCTCCTTTTTTGGCTAAACGTCCACCATTTTTTATTATTAATTTTAAAATTTCTTCTTGTATAAAAATGGACGCATGACATGAAATTTCTATTATATCTTCACCATTATAAGAATTTGGAGATCTAAATAAAGAAAAAAGAACTTCATCAATGATTTTATTTTCGTCTTTTATATAAGCAAAATGTACAGTATTTTTTTTTTGATCTTTTAAAAACTTCCCACTTTTTTTAAAAAAAAAAATTTTTTCACCAATTGCAATTGCATTTTTTCCGGAAATTCTAATAATTGCAATTGCTCCTTCACTTCTTGGAGTAGCAACTGCACATATAGTATCTTGATTAATCATTATAAATTATAATTTCATTAAAATGAAAAATGAATGTCAGTTAATTTTTCACTAATTTCCCATAATTTTTTTTGGGCTTCTGCAGAATAAGAAATTCTCGAAGAAATAGTCATTCTCTTACTCACAAAATATTTACCACTAAAAAGACTATCTTTTTGCAATCTAACAACACGTCTAATATTTTCAGAAGCAAAATCAGCTGAACTACCACCAATCCAACGGTTCTCCAAAAGTTTAGTATTTATTACACCCGGATGCATAGAATTTATATAAACTTTATCTGAGTTTAAATTTCCTTCGAGGTAATAAGAAAACAAAATAACACAAAGTTTTGAAATCGCATACATCTTATATGGGTCAAAATTTTTTTCACCTTGTAAATTATCAAATTCTATCATATTAGAATGCATCATAGAACTAATATTTAAAATATGTTTCAATTCAGAATTTTTTACTAGATCAAAAAGAAGCAATGTATTCATAAAAGTAGAAAGGTAATTTACCATGAAAACGGATTCTATTCCTTCCTTTGAGAATTCCTTTTTCTTGGAAATCATTCCTACATTATTTATTAAAACATCAATTTTCTCGTATTTATTTTTCAATAATTCTGACATTTTCTTTATTTCATTCATAGAAATAAAGTCAGAAACAACAAAATCAAGATTTTTATTTTCAGTTTTTTCTTGTATTTCCTTAAAAACATTTTCTGTTTTTTCTTGATTTCGTCCGTGTATTATAACTTTTACACCTTCTTTTGCTAAATCAAAGGCTGTTTTTTTTCCTATTCCATCTGTAGAACCAGTTATTAATACAATTTTATCTTTCATAATTTTTTTATTTAAAAAAGCAAATTTAAAAAAAAATAACAATTTTTAAACCAAATATTATTAATTTATTTTATATTTAAATAAAAAATTTAAATTACTTTTGAAAAATTTTTTAATAAAAAAGAAAATGGATTTTCAAATTGGAGATAAAGTCAGATTTTTAGATGACACCGGAGGCGGTAAAATTGCTCGTATAGAAGATAAAGTTATCTATGTTTCATTGGAAGAAGGTTTTGAAATACCTTATTTAGAAAATGAACTAATAAATACAGAAGAAAAAAAACCTGATAGGAAAATATTTGTCAGAGAAAAAATTAAGCCTCCGGAAAAAAAAATCGAGATAAAAAAAGAAGAAATTAAAAATTTACAAGAGATTAAAGAGTCTTCTTTTTATCATTCTTTTGAAGAAAAAGAAATCAAAAAAAAATCTAATAATAATGAAATAAATATTTTTTTCGCTTTTCTTCCGAAAGAAGAAGATAGTTCAAATTTTGATAATTTAGATGTTTATTTAATTAATGATAGTAATTATAATTTGCTGTACAATTATGCCATTGAATATTCTGAAAATCATGTTAGTAGAAGTGCTGGTATTCTGGAATCAAACACGAAATTTTTTATAGAAACGTATAAACGTTCTGATTTAAACGAATTATCTACTTTTATTTTTCAAATTATTGCTTATAAAAATGGTATTTATAATTTGCAAGATACCATAACAAAAAAATTGAAAATAAAACCTATTAAATTTTATAAAGAAAAAAATTTCGTAGAAAATGATTTTTTTTATAGTGAAGCGATAATTTTTAAAATTGAATCTGATAAAGTTGAGAAGAGATTTGAAAAATTAGATGGCAAAGAAATAAAAAAAATTGTAAAAGAAAAAGAAAATAATTTGATAGGTAATGATATAAAAAAAGAAATTCCTGAGGAAAAAGAAATTAAAAATATTTTGCCTTTAAAAGAAATTGATTTACACATTAAAAAATTAATTCCAGATGACTCAGGTCTTTCGAGTTTTGCTATTTTAACAATTCAATTAAATCGCTTTCGTTCTGAACTTGGAAGTGCAATTATTAATAATTTAAATAAAATTATTTTTATTCACGGTGTCGGAAATGGAGTTTTGAAAGAAGAAATAAGAAAAATTCTTGATAAAGATTATAAACATTTTAAACATCAAGATGCATCTTTTAAAGAATATGGTTACGGTGCAACCTTAGTTATTTTAAATGAATCTTAAAAATATTTTCAATTATTAGGAAATTAATTCCCACGATAATAAAATCGTGGGAGTATAATTTTGAATATGAAAAAAAACATTAAAAAATACGCATTTTATTGAAAAAAAATTTTTTTTTTAATTTTAAAAACATTAAAAAAATCGGAATTTTTATGAAAAAAAATTATAATGTGTCAAGCATTTAAGATGACACATTATAATTTTGAATATGAACGAAATCATCGTGGACGATGACGCATAAAGGGTGTTTTGGTCGCTTCGCTCCCGACACACCACAAAAAATAAAATTACTTCAAACACAATGTTAGCATTATAATTGTCCTGATTTATATTTTCTATACGCCATTTTGATATATTCTCTTTGATTTTTTTTTTCAATTGCAGGACAAATTATTGTCTCAAATTTTTCAGCATCTATAATTATTGTCCTGAGCATAGTATGTTCTATATCAAGTAGTTTGGACTTTTGTTCAATGGCTTCAAAATAAATCATAAATGCTTTTTCGTATTTTAGCAAAGGTACTTCGCAGATTTGTAAAAGTTTGAATGTTTTATTTAATTCTTCTACAATTTCTTCTACAACTTTTTTGTATCTATCTTTTTTCAAATCTATTCTGTTTAAATCACAAATTTTTATTGTTGCAATACCTTTGCCAGTATATTCAGAATTATCAATTTTATCTTTGCCGTATATCTCTATCCATTCGAAATTTTCACTTATTTTAAAATCGAAATATTCTTTTGGGTTATCAATTTTGGGGTGTAAAATGAAAGGCTTTTCATCAATTAAGATAGAATTATCTGCTTTACATTTTACAATATCTAAATTTTTGTTAAGTAATGGAGCTTGCTTTACTCTATTGTTTTTATTAATCAAAGGAAATTTATCTTTTTTATGACGATTACATTTTGTGCAAGTTGGCAATAAATTACTCCATTCATATGCTAACCAATTAGTATTGTGATTTTGGTCTGTAATGTTCAATCCAAGTATCTGATGTTGTAAGGTATTTTGTTTCGCAATAAGCACACTTTTTATGAAATTGGTTTTCAAGTTCTATTTTTGATTTTTTGTAGCAAGTTGTGTTTATCTTTTTTGTATTCAATAATTTTTCTTCGTTTTGTTCTGCACAACTTATTAGTGCTAATGGTGCATTGTTGAAATCTTTATTTATTTTTCTCATTTTTTCTCAGAATTTAAAAGGTTCAATAATTCTTTCGTTTTTTCTACTGTAAGAAAATCAGATATTTCATTTTCCAGTTTTACTTTTTCTTTGATTTTTTCAAAATTATCTTCGGTATATGGAAATTTATTTTTGGGTTTGCTTTCAACAATAATTTTATCAAAATCGAATATTGGTGATGTCAGTATTGAATTTGGCAATAGTCTTGTAAAATCAATATCAAGTTTTTTGGCAGTTATACCTTTTTCTTTTGAACGTTGCACATTAATAATTATAGTATTTTTCGGTGCTCCCAAAATAGGTATAGGGCTGTGAGTTGATGCAATAAACTGAATTTCAGGAAATAGTTCAGTTAATTTTACAACTAAATTACGTTGCATTTTAGGGTGAAGATGCAAGTCCAATTCATCAATTATCACTATGCCAGCAAGTTCATTAAAATTAATAATTTCAGATTGATTTTCTGACAATCTTATTATCATATCTCCAATCATTGTAATTATGCTTTTGAAACCTGATGCTAATTCAGAAAATCCCTTAAACTCTTCACAATCAATTTCTTTATATGTAACACGATTTTTTGAGCCAGAACGTTCAACCTTTATGTCTTTAACATACGGCGACATTATTTGCAGCAATATTTTTCTTGCACTTATAAAATATTTTCGCTGCTCTTTATCCATTTCCCACATAATTAATTTATCTTCAATATCAAGGAGGTCTGCATAGGAATTAAAAAGGCTGTATGTTTTTGCACTATTTGTTGGTTTTGAATTTTTATTTAATCTTGATGCACCATATACTGAAAAATTCACAAATTTTTTGAACTCAAAAGGCGGAAAGTTATTTATAATATTTTCGTTACTTATTTTTAATTCTATTCCACCCCTTATTTTCTGCTTTTTATCTAATAAAATTCCTTCATCTTTATCGCCATATAATCCAATTACGAGGGTTTGTAAAATTGAAGTTTTTCCATACCCGTTTTCACCAGTTAAAAATATCCATTGTGTATCAGTTGGAATATTTGTAATATGAATTTTTTTTATTTCGTGGTAATTTTCTATTTTTAATTGTTTTAAGGCAAAAGTTTTTTGGTTTTTTTCCAAAACATATCTATTTTCACTTTTCTTAAAAAAATTTATAAAAATATCTTCAATTTTTTCTTTTTCTTTTTTATCTATCTTCTCAAATATATTTTCAATTTTTTTTCTATGTTCACCATGCGCTTTATTGAAAGTTCTTCTTGTGTATTGATAATAATCATTTGGGTCTAACTCGTAAATGCTTACTTTAATAGCAACTACCCAACTTTCATAATCAAATCTTCCAGAAGAAATATCTTTGTCTGTAAACTCAAATTCAGTTATAGGCTTTGGCAAGTCTAAAACTTTTCCAATAGCAACAACTGTAATACCATCAGTTATAGCAATTAAATCGCCTTTCTTTACTGATGTTTTTATTTCACCTGTTTTTTTTCCTGCAAAAACAATATTATATTTTATAAAAATGTCTAATATAGAATATTCTTTTTCTCCATATTCAGCCCATCTTGAACCTATTTTCCAAACATTCATTTTATTGTGTTTTTGGTTTATAATAATTACAAAGTTAGAAATTGTTATTGTTATTTCTTTTTTTTTAGTTAATGCTAACGGATGACTTTATGTACCTTCTGTTACATAAAGCATTCTAATATATTAATTTATATCATACATCCAATTAAAATTAATTTTTACAAAAAAAAATAAAAAAATTAAATAAAAAAAATATTTCCAAGTTTTTTTTTCAAATATTTTTTTATTCCATTTAGAAAGTGTCATTATTGTTGTTATTACTTATTTTCTTTTTTTATTTTATATTCATTCCTATG
>JAOZVH010000030.1 GCA_029938235.1 Bacteroidales bacterium | reverse complement strand
TAATAATTAAAAATAAAAATTTTTTCAAAAAAACGACGAATTTTTAATGATTTTTAATAATTAAAAATAAAAATTTTTCGAAAAAACGACGAATTTTTAATGATTTTTAATAATTAAAAATAAAAATTTTTCGAAAAATCGGCAAAATTTTATGATTTTCAAAAAATCAAATTTTTAATACTCTTATTTTGATTATTAAAAAAAAACGCATTTTTTAATAAAAATATTTTTTTAATAAAAAAATATTTATTTGTAAAATAAAAAATAATAAAATATGAAAATAGGAATAGAAGCTCAAAGATTATTTAGAAGGAAAAAACATGGTATGGACATAGTTGTTTTGGAGTTGATAAAAAATCTTCAAAAAATTGACAAAAAAAATGAATATATAATTTTCGTAAAACCTGATGTAGATAAGTGTATAGAAGAGACAAAAAATTTCAAAATTAATTATTTAAAATCAAAAAATTATTTCACTTGGGAACAATTTGCTCTTCCTCGTGCTGCGGAAAAAGAAAAATGTGATATTTTACACTGTACAAGTAATACTGCTCCTTTGAAAACAAAAATCCCTATAATTGTTACAATACATGATATTATTTATCTGGAAAGTCTTAGTATATTTAAAAAGGGTGGAACATGGTATCAAAAATTAGGAAATATGTACAGACGTTGGATTGTTCCAACCATTGCAAATAATGCTAAAAAAATCATAACTGTTTCCGAATTTGAGAAAAAAAGAATAAATAAATTTTTTAAATTTAATGAAAAAAATAATAAATTATCTGCAATTTATAATGGTTTTGGAAAGCATTTTGAATTTATAGGTGATAAAGTGTTTTTGGAAAAGATTAAAAAAAAATACAATTTACCGAAAAAATTTTTTTTCTTTTTGGGAAATACAGACCCAAAGAAAAATATTACTGGCGTTTTGAAAGCTTATAATTTATTTTTACAAAGAAGTAAAGAAAAAATTTCTCTTGTAATTTTAGATTTTAAAAAAAGTGAATTGAAAAAAATTTTAAAAGAAATTAATGCTGAGAATTTGATTCAAAATATTAATCTTTTGGATTATGTACCTAATACAGAACTTCCGGGAATTTATAATTTATGTGAAATTTTTTTGTATCCATCTCTAAGGGAAAGTTTTGGAATACCGATTTTAGAAGCTATGGCTTGTGGCGCTCCTGTTATTACTTCAAATACTTCTTCTATGCCGGAGATTTCAAAAGATGCAAGCATACTTATAAACCCATATAAATTCGAAGAAATTACAAAAGCAATTTTTGATATTTTGGAAAATGAGAATTTGAAAAATATTAAAATAAAAAAAGGCTTAGAAAGAATAAAATTATTTTCATGGAATAATATGGCAAAAAAAGTTCTTTCATTATATGAAACAATAAAAAATGAAAATTAATAATTTTTAATAAAAAAATTCCAAATTTTAAAAATTTGGAATTTTAATTTTTTAATTTTTTAAAAATTTTTCTTTAATAAATATATTTTCACTTTTTATTTGAAAAAAATACATTCCAGCTTGTAAATCTGCCGTTGAAATATAAATTACATTTTTTCCTTTTTTTGCAAAAATATTTTTCAAATTTTTAATTTCTCTGGCATAAAAATCAAAAATAATAATTTCTAAATTTTCATTATATTCAGAGTTAAAAGTAATTTGCAATTTATTTTTGCAAGGATTTGGAATAATTTTTAAATTATAACTTTCCATTTTTGAAATAGATAATGTTGTATCTGCAGATAATTTTACATCTAAAATTGTAAAATTATCATTTTCTACATTTACATTTTCTATAATTTTTGAAATGTAAGCATCAGCAGAAAATTTCAAATTATAAGTTCCTTGAAAAATTAGACGATGATAATTACCAAAATTTTCACTAGTATAAATTTCCGAACTGTCTACATCGTGATTTAAAATTTCTATTTTTGCTAATAATGGTTCATTTGTAATACTGTCTGTTACATTTCCTTTTATTCCGTAAGTAACTTGTTTAATGTAATTTAGTAAAGAACGATAATTATATTCCCAGTAATTTGGCAAATAATTTGCCGGAGGAAATTTAGTTTGACTTAATTCAAAAGTAACTTCTCTGCCGTGTAAAAAATAAGTTACATAATCTTGTCTTCCGCCATTAATAGAATACCACGAATAACCATTTGTAATTCCATTATCAAGATCGGTCAAATAATTGTCAGAATATTCTTGAACAGTGTCCGCATATTCTCGACAAATATATTCTAACCAATTTTCATCTGCATGTTCTTCTTCGTAAGTATCCCAGGGATAATTTAAAACTTCTGCTCCGGTATGTAAATTTGCCGACAAAACAAAATTATGCTCTTTCATAAAATTCATCATATCTATATTTTCTTTTTGCCAAGCTTCATTATCCGGATGTTCTCCATCTTCTGGGTCTGGAAAGTTTCTATTCAAATCCACATAATTTGCATTAAATCTAATGGCTTCAAAAATATTATCATCTCCACCAAAATAAGTTCCATCTGGATTAGAAAGGGGATTTATCCAAATTTCTACATTATCTATCAAATAAGTAACAACTTCATTTTCTCCATAATTAGAAAGCAAATAATCTATCAGCCTCAACATTAAAACATAGCCCGTTACTTCATCACCGTGCATAGTAGAAGTATAAAGAAATTCTGGTTCATTTTCTTTATTGTTTACATTATCTGAAATTTTTACCACAAGAACTTCTCTTTCATTAATTGAAGTGCCAATGGTGTCCAATGAACAAATGGACGGATAATTTGCTTGAAAAGCATACATCATTTCTTTATACTGATGAAAACTTGGATATGTGTCCCAGTTTAAAACTTCTTCAATAGAATTTGCCATTTTACTTTTATAGGCATAAGATGGTGGTGGCAAAATTTCATAATCAAAATTTAATTTTAAAAACTTTTTAAAAGATTTTAAATTTGCATAAGCAAAAAAAATATTAGAATTTTCTTTTTTTTCATGCTTATCAATGGAAATAAATTTTGATAATTGCTTAATTTTATTTTGATCATTGCTTTTAAATTTAAAATAAATTTCACCTCTTTTTTTTAAAATTTCTTCGTAATTCTGAGAAAAAGAAATAAAATTAAAAAATAAAATAATAAAAACAATAAATGGAAATACTTTTTTCATAATAATTAAAAAAAAATTTTTTTATAAAAATACGGTTTTTTTTTAATTAAATTTTTTTCAATTCTTTTTTATATATTTTCTTATCACTAAGAACTTTTATTGCCTTTTGATATGGCATATTTAGTTCATTTATAATTTGATAAAATTCATTTTCGCCAAATAAATTTTTTGCAATTAAAGCTTTGATTTGTATTTTAAATGTTTCTTCAGAAATTAAAAATTCTTTTTCATTTTTAGAAATTCCATTTTCTTCTCCAAAAGAAATCATATCATTTAAAATTTTATCATCTATAAAAAATTTTTCTTTAAAATGGTCAAAATTTTTAAACTTTTTCTCAATTTTACTTCTTTCTGTATCAAAAAATTTAACCATAAAATCGTAAATAACTCCTTTTCTAAAAAAATTACTATAATAATTTGTAACTCCAACAGTGTCTATTGGGATAAAAATATCTGGCATAATTCCACCTCCACCGTAAACTATACGTTTATTTTTCAAAGTAAAAAATTTCAAAGATTCATCAAAATGTATGCTGTCTTTATTTTTCAATTCACCGTGTTCTATTCGCTCTTTTATTTCTTTTCTATAATTATTAGTTCCTTTTTTCAAATATTCTTTTTGAATTAATCTTCCTGTTGGAGTGTAATAACGTGCTATTGTTAATCTTACAACTGAACCATCTATTAAATTTATTTGGCGCTGCACAAGTCCTTTTCCAAAAGAACGTCTTCCAATAATTATTCCTCTGTCCCAATCTTGTATTGCTCCGGATACAATTTCACTTGCCGAAGCACTGTTTTCATTAATTAAAACAGCAATTCTATGTTTTTTTTTATCAAAAAAACCTTTTTCTGTTGATAAATAATCTTTGTTTTTATTATTTATTCCCCTTGTGTAAACTATCATTTTTTTCTTTTTCAAAAATTCGTCTGCCAAGCCCACTGCTGTTTTCAAATAACCTCCACCATTATTTTGCAGATCCAAAATTAAATGTTTTACACCTTTTTCTTCAAATTTTTCTAATGCTTCTTCATATTCTTTCATCGTTGTTGACGAAAAGCGATTAACTTTTATATATCCAATTTCGTCATTTATCATATAACTCGCATCTAAACTTAAAATAGGAATTTTATCTCTTTGTAATGTAAAATCTATAAAATCACTAGACCTTTTAACTTGTAAATCCACATAAGAACCTTTTTTTCCTCTTAACTTGGAGCTAATGAAATTATAGTTTAAATCTACACCAGCAAAATTTTCACCATCAACTTTAACTATTCTATCTCCGGCTCTTATTCCAACTTTTTCGGAAGGTCCACCTGAAATTGGTGAAATAACAACCAAAGTATCTTGAAAAATATTAAAAGAAATTCCTATACCTTCGAAACTTCCTTTTAACCTTTCATTATTTTTTTTTACATTTTTTGAATGAATATAAGAGGAATGTGGGTCTAATTTATTTAAAACTTCCTTAATAGCACTTTCTACAAGAAATTCATTATCAACACTATCCACATAATATTTATTTATTTTCCCTAAAAAATTTACGAATTTCATACTTTGTTTTTCTTTTTCCTGAGCACAAGAAATCTGAAGGGAAGAAAGAAAATAAATAAGAAAAAATAATTTATTAAATTTACAAAATAATTTCATTTTATTAATTTTTAATTTAAAACGCAAAATAACAAATTTTATGTTTTTAAAAATTTTCATTTTTTAATTAAAAAAAAATTAAAATTTTGGACGATTTATTAAAAAAATTTATTTTAATAAAAAAAATAAATTTTGGATAATTTTTTAAAAAATATCAGATAATTTTTCCCCAATAACTAAGTCTTTTGGATATTCAAAAATATTTTCTGCTCCTTTATTCCAGAAAGTAATTTTACCTTTATCGTCTGTAATAATTACTGCTTCATAAAATTTTTTATTTTCTTTTTTAACTACCTTCTTTTTAGAAGGAATTATGCCACTATAATTAAAGTTTTGTTTTTTTTCTTTTAATTCTTCTTTCAATTTATTCAATTCATAATTTTTTATGTCCAAATCCAAAAAAACTTTTGCCTTATTTAATAGCAATTTTGAATTTATTGGTTTAGAAATAAAATCAACTGGACCTTTTTCTATTCCTCTGATAACTAAATAATTATCTTTGTAAAAGCCCGAAACAAAAATTATTGGTAAAGTCTCTGTATTTTCGTCTTCTCTCATAAATTGAGCAGTTTCGAAACCGTCCATATAAGGCATTTGAACATCCATAATTGCTAAGGCAAATTTATTATTTAGAGTTTTTGCAAGTGCTTCGTTTCCAGAAAACGCTCTTACAAAATCAACATTAAAATCTTTTAATAAATTTTCTAAAACAATTAAATTATTAATCCTATCATCAACAATTAATACTTTTGGTCTATAATTCATAAGAAATAATTTTATATAAAAAAATTAAAAATAAATCTTTTTTTCCAATTAAGAATTTTAATTAAAAAATTGGACATATTGAAAAAAGTTTTTTTTCAAAAAAACGGCATTTTTTAATGATTTTTTATAATTTTAAAAAAAATTTTTTTCAAAATTCGTCCAAAATTTTAATATTTTTTAATTTAAAAATAAAAAAAAATTTTTTTTTAAATTGTCCAAAATTTTAATATTTTTTAAATCAAACTAAAAAAATTTTTTTTTCAAAAATCGTCCAAAATTTTAATATTGTAGAAACATTGGAGGTTAAAAAAGAAACCTCCAATGTTAAAAATTTTTTTTTCAAAAATCGTCCAAAATTTTAATATTTTTTAATTTAAAAATTAAAAAATTTTTTTTAAAAATTGTCCAAAATTTTAACATTTTTTAATTTCAAAAAAATAAAAAATTTTTTTCAAAATTCGTCCAAAATTTTATGTTTTTTTTATAAAAAAACTATCTAATAAAATCTCCATTTTCATATATTTCTACATAATGAATTTTTCCATTCTCAAAATAATATGTCCAATTTCCATCTTTTTTACCGTCTTTACAACTTCCTTCTTCTTTTTTATTTCCATTTTCATAAAAAGAAATCCAATTTCCCTGTAAAATTCCATTTATAAAATAAGATTTTTCTTTTATTTTTCCGGATAAAAAATATTCTGTCAAATAATCATCATATAAATCATTTAAAAAAAACGTTTCTATGTGCAAATTTCCATTTTCATAATAAAAAAACCATTTTCCATTTTTCTTATTAAACCTATAATTTCCTTTGCTTTTGATATTTCCATTTTCATGAAATTCAATAAAACTACCATTTAAATCATTATTTTTATATGGAACTTTCATTTCTAATTGACCGTTTTTGTACCAAAAAAAATAAATACCTTCTTTTTTATTATTAATAAATAAACCTTCCATTTTTTTATTTCCATTTTTCCAAAAAGTTTTCTTCACTTGTCCATAAATAGAAAAGTTGAAAAATAGAAAAATTAAAATTAAAAATGTTTTTTTTATCATATTTGAAAAAATTTTTTTAATAAAAAATTAAAAATATTATAGGAAACAATAAACCAAGTGCAACTAAAATTATACCTCTTTTTTTAATTCCGTTTTTTCCTCTGACAATAAAAAGTCCACTAATTGCCAGAATAATTAATGCTGAAGCAAAAATATCTGAAAACCAAGTCCATAAAACATTTGGATTATAATGAAGATAATTAATTTGTTTAAAAAACGGTCGAGATCTGATGGTTTTTATAATCCCTTCTCCATTTTTAATGTCTAAATTTAAATTTCCATTTTTTATAAAAATTATTAATTTATTATTTTCTACTTCATAAGTTTTATAATCCTCTTTCTTATTATATTTTTCCAGAAGTAATAAAACTTTTTTTTCATTTATTTGATTAAAATCAATATCTGTTTTTACTTCTATATCTTCTATAATATAATTTGGTTGCCAGTCTCTTAAATGGTTAATTGCTATTCCAGAAATGGAATAAATCAAAGTCATCACAAAGAAAAAATATCCTAAATCTCTGTGAATAATTCTATTCCATTTTCTCAAAGTTTTTAATTTCATAAATAATTTTAAAAAGACTCTATAATTTTAATAAAATCATTTGGTTTTAAAGAGGCACCGCCAATCAAACCTCCGTCAACATCTTTATTTTTAAACAATTCTTTTGCATTATTTTGATTACAACTTCCGCCATAAAGTATGCTAATTTTATCCGCAACTTCTTTATTATAACTATTTTTAATTTCATTTCTAATAAATTTGTGCATTTCTTGTGCTTCTTCTGGTTTCGCAGTTTTTCCTGTTCCTATTGCCCAAACGGGTTCATAAGCAATTATCACATTAAGAAAATTATTTTCTTGCAAATGAAACAGACCATTTTTTAATTGATTTTTAATTATCTCAAAATGTTTATTTTCTTCTCTTTCATGCAAATTCTCCCCACAACAAAAAATCGGTGTCAATTTATATTTCAAACAAATTTTCACTTTTTTAGAAATAATTTCATCGGTTTCATTAAAATAATTTCGTCTTTCAGAATGTCCGATAATAATAGAATTAACATTTAAAGATTTTAACATAGAAACGGAAATTTCTCCTGTAAAAGCTCCATTTTCATTATCAGAACAATTTTGAGCAGCAACAGAAATTTTAAATTTATCTAATAAATCAGAAATTTTAGATAAATGAGTAAAAGGTGGAGCAATAATTATTTCAACATTTCCTTTGTACTTTTTTATAAAATTTTTAATTTCTGTTGTCATTTTTAAACCAGATTTTAAATCTGTATTCATTTTCCAATTCCCAGCAACAATATTTTTTCTTTTCATTTTTTATTATAAAAAAATTTATATACAAAATTAAAAAAAAAATCATAATTCATATTTTTTTTTAATTTTTAAATGTTCATTTGTTTTTCAGAAACATTTTTTATTTTTTTTTCAAAAATCGTCCAAAATTTTAATATTTTTCAAATCAAAATAAAAAAATTTTTTTTCAAAAAACACCAAAATTTTGGTGTTTTATAAACTAGCATTTTTTTTATATTTGTATTTTAAAATGTTTTTTTAGAAAATCAACAGGAATAAAATTGGTAAAATTATCCCTATTATAATGTAAATTCCTCCTCTGCCAAAAAGCACATTTTTTCCTTTGACAATGAAAATTGAAGACAAAGAAAGAAAGATTAATGAACCAGCAAAAATATCAGAAAACCACGTCCACCATATATTTGGGTTATAATGCAAATAATTTACTTCATAAAAAACCGGACGTTTTCGTAAAAATTCAGATTTACCTTTTCCTGTTTTAGTATTTAATAAAATTGACGAACCTTTTTTAAGATATATTTTTAGCAAACTATCCTGCATATAAGTATGTATTTTATAATTACTTCTTTTATCAATATCATCAAGCAAACTAAAAATATCTTCTTTTTTTGCAATTTCTTTTCTAAGATTCTTTTTAGTTACAAAATCTTCATAAACTACATAATAACTCGGGTTCCAATCTTTTACGTGGTTCATCGCAATTCCAGATAATCCATAAATTATTGATGCTCCGATGAAAAAAAATCCTATATCTCTGTGTAAAATTCTACTCCATTTTCTTAATGACTTCATTTTTTTATTTTTTTACAAAAACCAAATGGCTGGATCTCTTGAATAAAAAAAAGTTACATTAGTTTTAATAAAAATTTCATAATTTTATAACCAAACATTTTTATTATCAACTACAAATTGTTTGAATGTAATAGGTTTTTTACCTGTAATTTCTTCAACAACATTAGTAGTTTTAACGAAACGACCTTGTGCAATACTATTATTTAAACTCATTAATAAATCAATAATAAATTTAGGAAAATGCATATCTGACATAGCTTTACCAGCTGCTTCATTAGGAATTTCAACACATTTGGTTTCTTTTCCGAGAATCGCATTCATTTGATTGATTGCTTCTTCATAGTTAATACTTTCAGAACCAGTAATTTCCAATGTTTGCCCAATGTAATTATCAGGATTTAATAATACTTCAACATTAATTGCAGCAATGTCTCTAAGATCTACCCAACTAATTTTTTCATTAGCAGAACTTTGAAAAATAACTCCTTTTTTATAATCTTGCGCCAAAGTAGTACTAAAATTTTGCATAAAAGATGAAGGTGCTGTAATTGTATAATTTACCCCACTATTTTTAAGATATTCGTCAGTTGTTCCGAGTAATTTTTCAATTAATAAATCCGAATTTGCATTTGCAAAACAACCACTAGAACGAACAATATGTTTTACGCCATTTTCTTTTGCAATATTAATTGCATTTTCTCCAAATTTAGCTGCTTCCGGATGACTGGGTAATAATAAAAAAAGTGTTGTTATTCCTTGCATTGCTTTTTTCAAGATTTCTTTGTCAGAAAAATCGGCTTTTACAGTTTTTAAACCGTCTATTTTTTCTCCTTTTACTGTTCCTGCCACGAAATTTGCATTTTTATTTTTTAACAAATTGCAAACTTTTACTCCAATATTACCTGTTGCTCCTGTTACTAAAATTTTATTTTCCATTTATATTTATTTAAATATTTTTTGCAAAGAAAAATAAAAAATATTTTTTAAATGGATACAAATCAAGGAACTTTAGGTATTTTTCACAGATATAGGAAAATCAATGTTTAAATATTTAATTTTTTTGAAATTCAAATAAAAAAACGGCAATTTTTTATAATTTTAAAAAAAACTTTTTTTGAAAAAACGCCGAAATTTTAATGACTTTTTATATACCAAACATTTGATGTTTGAAAAAACATAACTGTCAGAAAGATTTTAATTTAAAGATATTTTATTTTTGCTATTGAAAAATAATAATTTTATGATTAAAAATACAAAATATTGTTTCAGAATTTTTTCTTATGTTCCAAATGAGATTTTAAATGAAATTGCTCAAACTACTAATGTAGATAAATTTACCAAATATTTAACTGCAATATGTTTTTCTTTAATTTGTATCTCATTTTTGATGGTTTAATCTTAAAACCTTTGATTTTTTTTTATTTTGAAATTAAAAAAATATTAAAATTTTGGACGTATTTCAAAAAAATTTTTTTATGATTTAAAAAGCGAACTTGAAGGGAGTCGAACCCCTAACCTCCTGATCCGTAGTCAGGTGCACTATCCAATTATGCTACAAGTCCATAATAATTTCTGCAAAGATAAATCAAAAATTTTAAATAACAAATTTTTTATGTTTTTTTTTCAAAAATTTTATTAAAAAAAATATTATTTTTGAAAAAAATTTAAAATTTAATTTATGAAAATGAATTTAATCGAGAAAATTTTAGCAAAACACTCAAAATATCAAAGCGTAAAAGCAAATGATATAATTGATATTTCACTTGATGTTAGGGCGGCAAGAGATTTTGGAGGAGCTAATGTTATCAAACATTTGAAAGAAAATAATCTGGAAATTGCAGATAATTCGAAAACTTTTTTCACTTTTGATACAAATCCAACTGGTTCTGACCAGAAATACGCAGTAAATCAACAAATTTGTAGGAAATTTGCAAGAGAAAAAGGTTTTAAGGTTTTTGACATTGACAGAGGTATTGGTACGCATACTTTCATAGAAGAAGGAATTGCATATCCCTATACAACTTCTGTAACAACTGATTCACATGCAAATATACTCGGAGCAATAGGTGCTTTTGGACAAGGTATGGGAGATAAAGATATTGCTTCTGCATTTAACAAAGGAAAGATTTGGTTTAAAGTTCCGGAAAGTGTAAAAATTATTTTAAATGGAAAACGTCCCAAAAATGTCAGTTCTAAAGATATTATTTTAAATTTATTAAATATTTTTGGGGCAAATGAATTACTTGGATATTCTATAGAAGTTGTTGGTGAAGAAGTTGAGAAATTAACTTTAGATGAAAGAATAACTATTTCCTCCATGGCTACGGAAATGGGAGCAATTATTATTTTATTCACTCCAAATGAAGAGATTATAGATTTTTGTGAAACAAGAAGCAAAAGAAAAATAGAACTAATAAAAAGTGATGAAGACGCTGTTTATAAGAAAATTTATAATATTGATATTTCAAGCTTTGTTCCTATGATTTCGCTTCCGGGTAAGCCTCATGATACAATAGATATTTTGGAATTAAAAAGGACCAAAATAGATTCTGCATTTATTGGAAGTTGTACTAATGGTAGAATGGAAGATATGAGAGAAATTTCAAAAGTTTTAAAAAATAAAAAAGTTGCTCCGGGTGTAGTTTTAAAAATTGTTCCTGCTACAGATGAAGTCTGGATAAAAGCTTTAAATGAAGGTTTGATAAAAATTTTCAAAGATGCCGGAGCATTAGTTTCTAACGCTGGTTGTGCTGGTTGTGCTGCCGGACAAGTGGGACAAAATGGAGAGGGAGAAATTACCATCAGTACAGGAAATAGAAATTTTCCCGGAAAACAAGGAAAGGGAAAAGTTTTTCTTGCTTCACCAATAAATGTTGTTTCTTCTGCTGTTTCTGGATATATTACAAATTTTGAAAATATTCCTGAAAAACCAGAAGTTTTTATGCAAAAAAATTCATTTGAAAATCCTGAGAGTTACAAGAAAAAAAATGAAAATTATGAGGAAAAAATTACAAAAATAGAAGGAAAAGTTTGGGTAATTGACGAAGACAATATCGACACAGATATGATTTTTCATAATCGTTATCTTGCCATTACAAAAATTTCTGAAATGGGACAATACACTTTTGATAATTTGAAAAATTATGAAGATTTTTCCAAGAAAGCAAAAAAAGGAGATATTATAATTACAAAGAAAAATTTTGGAAGCGGAAGTTCAAGGCAGCAAGCGGTAGACTGTTTTAAAGCACTGGGAATTCAAGCTATTTTAGCGGAATCTTTCGGAGCAATTTATGAACGAAATGCTATTAATGCTGCTTTTCCAATTTTGACTTATAAAAATATTAGTAAATTATCAATTGAAAATGGAGAAAAAATAAGTTTAGATTTTGAAAATGGTCATCTGAAAAATTTAAATAAAAATTTAAGTATTTTCATAGAAAAATTCTCAGAAGTTCAAATGGATATTTATAAAAATGGAGGTTTATTTTAATTAGGAATTATTTAATGAGGAATTAGGAATAAAAAATATTGAAATTCGTCCAGAATTTCAATATTTTTTAATTTCAAAATTAAAAAAAATTTTTTCAAAAAAACACCCAAAATTTCAATAAATTTTACGATTTTTAATTTGAAATTAAAAAAAAATTTTTTCAAAAATCGTCCAAAATTTTAATATTTTTTATTTTGAAATTAAAAAAATTTTTTTCAAAATTCGCCCAAAATTTTAACATTTTTTTTCAAAATTCGCCCAAAATTTTAATATTTTTTAATTTCAAATTAAAAAAATTTTTTTCAAAATTCGCCCAAAATTTTAACATTTTAAAAAATACAACATTAGTTTCTAATCAAACATTGGTGTTTAAAAAAAACCTCTAATGTTTGGTTAAAATAAAAAAAATTTTTTTTTCAAATTCGTCAAAAATTTTAATACCTCTTAAAATATTAAATTTTTTTGATGAAATACTGTTTTTTAATGATAAAATGCCATTTTTTAAAGAAAATTTTTTTATCCAAAAAATGGCATTTTTTTTACAAATTGCCAAAAATGTCGGGGTTTGATGATTTTTATTTGAATAAAAAATGGATTTTTTTTAAAAAATTCAAAAAAAAAAATGTTGCATTTTTTTGATTTGAGTTTTTTTGTAATTTACAAAATTGTTTTTTTGACAAAACGACGTTTTTTAATGACGAATGTTTTTTACAAAAAATAATTTTTTTATAAAAAACCAATATTCTTATAAAAAAATAGCACTTTTGTAAAAAAATCTCGGTGTTTTAATAAAAAATTTTTATAAGATATTATAAAAAAAAATTTAAAATGTTCTATTTTTTTTATTAATCATTTTATAAAATTTTTAATAAAAAAAGATTGACGTTTTTGGAAAAAAATTTTTTTTTAATGAAATTTAAAAAATTTGACGTTTTTGGAAAAAAATTTTTTCTTATTCAGAATTTAAAAATATTAAAATTTTGGGCGAATTTGAAAAAAAATTTTTTTTATAATTTGAAATAAAAAATATTAAAATTTTGGACGATTTTTGAAAAAAATTTTTTTTATAATTTGAAATAAAAAATATTAAAATTTTGGGCGAATTTGAAAAAAAATTTTTTTTATAATTTGAAATAAAAAATATTAAAATTTTGGGCGTTTTTTGAAAAAATTTTTTTTATAATTTGAAATAAAAATTATTGAAATTTTGGGCGATTTTTGAAAAAACTTTTTTTATTTTGAAATTAAAAAACATTAAAATTTATAATTTCATTACTTTCTTTACGATTTCTTGCTTTTTGTTTATTATTTTTATAAAATAAATTCCACTTTTTAAATTTTCAGTGTTTAAAATAATTTTCTTTTTATTGGTTTTTTTTTCTATAATTTTTCTTCCGTTAATATCTGTTAAATAAATGTGTGTTTCAATATTCTTTTTATTGAAAATAATTTCCAATTTATTTTTAAAAGGGTTCGGTTTAAATTCAAAATCTAAAAACTCTGTGATATAATTTTCTTTTGTTATTCTTGAAACATCATTTAATATCCAATTATTTGGGTCTATTTCTATACTTATAACTTCCTTGTCTAATTTAAAAATTAAATTTTCTATTTTTTTATTAATTTTAATCTTTATTATTGTATCTTCTTCTAAAAAATTTAATCTGTATTCTAAAGAATTATTAAATAATAATTCATTTCCATTTGAAGAATTTTGTTCTATTGTCAAATAAAAATTATTTTTATCTTGATACCATTTAACATTAAAAACTGGATGCGAAGATTTATAATACCAATTATCAAAAAAAATAGAAAATTTTTTTTTGCTTTTTTCTTCTAAAATTTTCAAAAAATCACTTGCGGATGCTACACTATTTTTAAATTTTTTTTGAAAATCTCTCATAATTTCAAAAAATAAATTATCATCTCCCAATTCAAAACGTATCATGTGTAAAATTAATGCACCTTTTTGATAAGTTAAAGGAAAAGAAAAAATACGGTTTTCATTTAATTCATTTTCCGGAATATGAACAGTTCCAAAATTATTCATATATGCAAAATAATTTGCTTCTTCCAACCATTTTTTAGCCTCTTTTTCATTTTTTAAAAATTGCAAAGCAATATATTCTGAGTAAGTTGCAAAACCTTCGTTTATCCATATATCATTCCATGAAGCACAAGTAACATTATTTCCAAACCATTGATGACTTAGCTCGTGAGCGACCAAAGTAAAATCAAAATTATTTAAAGTTGTCATGGTTTGATTTTCCATACCACCGGAAATATGTGAAAAACATTGACCATATTTTTCCTTTTCAAAAGGATAAGTTCCATATAATTCACTAAATAATTCTATTAAATTTTTTGTTTGGTGAATTTTTTTTAAATTTCTTTCTAAGAAAAAACTATCCGGAACAAAATTTTGTATAAAAATACTGTCTTTATTTTTTGGATAAGCATAAAAATTATATTCTATATATTCGCCCAGATTAAAAGAAATTAAATAATAAGCAATTGGATAACAACTTTTCCATTGAAAACAAACTTTATTATTTTCCAAATTAACAACTTTTTTTAACAAACCATTGGAAGCAACTTTATTTTTTTTATCTGTTGTAATGTGAACAGAAACAGAATCCGCTTTATCACTTAAAATTTGTTTGCAAGGAAACCAATCTATCGAATGAAAAGATTCTGATAAAGTCCACACAATATTTTTTTTTGTTCTAATTCCTTCACCTTTTGCCGTTCCGTGATAAAAAATTTTCACTTCAAAATGCACATTTTTTTTTAAAAAATTATCTAAAAAAATACTAATTTCTTTATTCCTATGTATGAAATTTTGTTTCTTTTTATCTATAAAAACAGAATCAACTCTAAAATCCATAGATAATTCTATTAAAAAAGTGTGTAAATTTTCTTCTGTTTTTGCTTTTATTAAAGTAGAACCTTTTAAAAAGGTAGAATTATTTTCTACTTCTAAATCAATAAAATAATAATTTACATCATAAAAAAATAACATTGGATTTTTTTTTAAAATTAAATCATTATTATTTCTTTTTATAAAATTTTGAGAAATTAAAATATTTTGAAAAATTATTACATTAAAAATAATTAATATTAAATTTTTTATTTGCATTTTTTATTTGCAATATAAATTTATTTTATTAAAAAAATTATTTTTTTTTTCAAAAAATTAAAGTAATTTTTTATTAAAAAAAAAACATATTTAATATTTAAATTTTTTTGTATTTTTGCAAAAAATATTATTTATAATAAATTTAATGGGAACAGAGAAATTAGTTGATTGTATTGTATCTGGAATACAGGAAAAAAAAGGAAATGACATTTCCATATTAAATCTTAGTAAATTAGATTATGCAATAACCAAATATTTTATTATTTGTGATGCTAATTCACAAATTCAAGTTGAAGCAATTGCAAATTCTGTAGAAGATATTACACAAAAAAATTTAAAAGAAAAAGTATGGAAAAAAGATGGTTATATAAATGGCATCTGGATCTTATTGGATTATGTAGATGTTGTTGTTCATATTTTTCAAAAAAAGTATAGAGATTTTTATGATTTGGAGGGTTTGTGGTCAGAAGCAGAAATAAAAAATATAAATTAATTTAAAATTTCAATAATGAAAAAAGAAAAAAAAACAGAAAATATTAATAAAAGTTCTAAGAAAGAATCTAAGAATAGCAATAAAAATAATATTCCTAAAATGAATGTTTATTGGATTTATGGAGTTATTGCTGTTATATTTATTGCCATTCAGTTTTTTAATTTTAGCTCTTCTAATCCTCAGGAAATAAAATGGGAGAAATTAAAAAATGATATTATTCTTGTTCACGACCTTGGACGTGTTGAAATTATAAATGAAAAAATTGCTGAAATTTATATTAAAGAAGAAAAATTAGACTCTAAATATTCTTATTTATTTGATGGAACTGGACTGAGTATAGTTTCACGAGAAGGACCACATTTTTATATGAATATAGGAACAGTAGAATCTTTCGAGAATAAATTAGAAAAAATACAAAAGGATTTTCCAGAACGAGATAAAGCAAATGTAGATTTCGATGAAAGAAGAGATGTCCTTGGAGAAATTATGGGTTGGTTATTTCCAATTTTAATTCTTGTCGCGATATGGGTTTTTATTTTTAGGCGTATGGGAGGAGCCGGAGGTGGTTCCGGAAGTATATTTAATATAGGAAAATCTAAAGCAAAAATATTTGATAAGGGTGCTGCTGAAGTTAAAATAGATTTTTCTGCTGTCGCTGGACTTGCAGAAGCAAAAATAGAAATTAGAGAAATTGTAGATTTTCTGAAAAAACCAGAAAAATATACTCAACTTGGAGGGAAAATTCCAAAAGGAGCGCTTTTAATAGGACCTCCGGGAACAGGAAAAACTTTACTTGCAAAAGCTGTCGCTGGAGAAGCAAATGTACCATTTTTTTCTATGTCTGGCTCTGATTTCGTAGAAATGTTTGTTGGTGTTGGTGCTTCCAGAGTGAGAGATTTATTTCATCAGGCAAAAGAAAAAGCTCCTTGTATTATTTTCATAGATGAAATAGATGCAATAGGTAGAGCAAGAGGAAAAAATTCTGGATTTAGTTCTAATGATGAAAGAGAAAATACTTTGAATCAATTACTTACAGAGATGGACGGTTTTGATACAAACACTGGTGTAATTATACTTGCGGCAACAAATAGAGTTGATATTTTAGATAGGGCTTTATTGCGTGCAGGTCGTTTTGATAGACAAATTCACGTTGAATTACCTGATTTAAATGAACGCAGAGAAATTTTTCAAGTGCATACAAAAGTATTGAAAATAGAAGATAAAATTTCATTAGAATTTCTTGCCAAACAAACTCCGGGTTTTTCTGGTGCTGACATTGCAAATGTTTGTAATGAATCTGCTTTAATCGCCGCAAGAAAAGACAAGAAAAAAATAGAAAAACAAGATTTTTTAGATGCTGTAGATAGAATAGTTGGTGGTCTTGAAAAGAAAAATAAAATTATATCTGTACACGAAAAAAAGACCATTGCTTTTCATGAAGCAGGACATGCTGCTGTCAGTTGGTTATTGGAATATGCAAACCCTTTAATAAAAGTTACAATAATTCCAAGAGGGAAATCTCTCGGTGCTGCTTGGTATCTTCCAGAAGAAAGACAACTAACAACAACTCAGCAAATTTTAGACGAAATGTGTTCTGCACTTGGCGGAAGAGCCTCAGAAGAAATTAATTTTAATAAAATTTCCACCGGAGCTTTAAATGATTTGGAGAAAGTTACAAAACAAGCTTATGCTATGGTTACATATTTTGGAATGAATGATAAAATTGGTAATTTAAGTTTTTATGATTCTTCCGGACAAAATGACTATTCTTTTCAAAAACCATACAGCGATAAAATTGCAGAAATAATAGATATAGAAGCAAGGGAAATTATTGAAAATCAATATAATAGAGCAAAAAATATCCTAACAAAAAATATTGATAAATTAAAAAAACTTGCTGAGTTACTTTTAGAAAGAGAAGTGATTTTTGCAGAAGATTTAGAAAGAATTTTTGGAAAAAGAAATTTTAATAGTTTACTAAGCAAATAAATTTTTATAAAAAAATTATGAAATTTTCGCATTTAGATGAAAAAGGCAAAGTGAATATGGTTGATGTTGGTGAGAAAATTATACAAAAAAGAATTGCCAGAGCCATAGGAAAAATCCTTTTAAACGAAGAAACTATTAAATTGATTAAAGAAAATCAATTAAAAAAAGGAGATCTTATGACGGTTGCAAAAATTGCAGGAATACAAGCAGCAAAACAAACTTCGCAATTAATTCCGCTTTGTCATAATTTATTGCTGACAAAAATAAATATCAAGACTTTTTTAGAAAATGACGGAGTAATTATAGAGAGTGAAGTTCATAGCTTTGGTAAAACAGGAGTAGAAATGGAAGCACTAACTGCTGTCAGTATAGCTTTATTGACAATTTATGATATGTGTAAGAGTACAGATAAAAATATGATCATAGAAAAAATTAAATTGACAGAAAAAATTAAATTTTAAAAATTTAAAAAAAATTTTTTATTAAAAATTGATATTTTTTTTTAAATAATTTTTTTATTTCAAAAAAAAAAAATTATTTTTGTTTTTTTGAAATAAAATTGGAGAAGTGTCCGAGTGGTCGAAGGAGCACGCCTGGAAAGTGTGTATACTGTGTGAAATGGTATCGTGGGTTCGAATCCCACTTTCTCCGCATGTTTTAATTTTAAAAAATTTTATTAAAATTTAAAAAAAAATGAAAAAATTATTTGCAATAATAGCGGTAATTGGTATGCTTAATTTTGTTTTTTGCGATTTTTTGATGGCACAAGAAAGTACAGAAAAAGCAAAAACAGAAGAAATGCAAGGCTCCGCTGATGGTACACAAGACCAAGCTCTTCATCAACAAATTAAACAAAAATTTATAGAAGGTGGAGCAGGTTTTATGGGGGTTGTGTTATTAACTTTAATTATTGGTTTAGCTTTGGTGATAGAAAGAATTATTTATTTAAACCTCGCAACTACCAATACAAAAAAATTACTTACTAATGTAGAAGAAGCATTAGAATCAAATGGTATAGATGGAGCAAAAGAAGTTTGTCGCTCTACAAGAGGACCAGTAGCAAGTATTTTTTATCAAGGTTTAGACCGTTCGGAAGAAGGAGTTGAAGTGGTTGAAAAATCAATTATTGCTTACGGTGGAGTTCAAATGGGAATGCTTGAAAAAGGTCTAACTTGGATTGCTTTAATGATTGCTGTTGCTCCTATGTTCGGATTTATGGGAACTGTAATTGGTATGATAGGTGCTTTTGATTCTATACAAGCGGCCGGAGATATTAGTCCGTCATTAGTTGCCGGAGGTATAAAAGTCGCTTTAATTACAACTGTATCTGGTTTGATAGTTGCAATTATATTACAAATTTTCTATAATTATATAGTTTCTAAAATTGATAGTCTTGTTGTTTCTATGGAAGATACTTCCATTTCTTTTATGGATATTTTGATGAAATATAATAGGAAACAAGGAGGAAATCTTAAAAAATAAAGATATGTTAAAAAAAATCAATTTACTTTCGATTTTACTTGCGATTCTTCTTGTGATTTCTGTTGTGATGGTTTCGCTTTTTTATTTTGCCGGAGAAACAAATGGAATGCCTGATTATACTGAATCTTATATTTTATGGTCATATACTTTGTTTGGAATTGCTATTTTAATAACTGTAGCTTTTCCAATTATTCAAATGGCAAGTAATCCAAAAGGTGCTTTAAAAACTATACTTTCTATAGTTGGACTGTTAGTAATTACAGCCATTGCTTATACTATGGCATCTGACAAAGAGTTAATTTTGCAAGGTTATACCGGAGCAGATAATGTTACAAGTACTTTAAAACAAACAGGAACAGGTTTATATTTAACTTATATTTTATTTGGTCTTGCTATTTTATCTATTATTGCTTCAGAAATTAGAGGACTTATTAAGTAATAAATTTTTTAATATTTGAAATATAAAAAATAAAAAATATGGCAAGAAGAGGTACACCAGAAGTTAATGCCAGTTCGATGGCGGATATAGCGTTTTTGTTACTTGTATTTTTTTTAGTAACAACAACTATGGATGTGGATTCAGGTTTATCAAGAAAACTTCCACCTCCGGTAGAAAATACAGAAAATGAACCACCAATTGATATAAAAGAGCGTAATGTTTACGTTGTTCTTTTAAATATGAATAATGCACTTCTTGTTGAAGGTAGAGAAATGAGAATAGAAGACCTAAAAGAAGGAGCTAAGGAATTTATTGAAAACCCTTTAAATAATGAAAAATTGCCAGAAAAGAAAAATAAAGACATAGATTTTTTTGGTAATTATCCAGTTTCTAAGGGAGTTATTTCACTTCAAAATGATAGAGGAACTTCTTATAAATTATATTTGCAAGTTCAAAACGAATTAATCGCCGCTTATAATGAGTTAAGAAATGAAAAAGCTATGCAAAAGTGGGGGAAAAAATTCGATGATTTGAAAAAAAAGCAAAAAAAAGCAATAAAAAAAATATATCCACAACGTATTTCAGAAGCAGAACCTAAAAATATAGGAGAAAATTAAAATGGCTAAATTTACAAAAAAAGGAAAAGGAGGAACACCAGCTATTTCTACAGCATCTTTACCAGATATAGTATTTATGCTTTTGTTCTTTTTTATGGTAACGACGGTTATGCGTGAAACAGATTTAAAAATAAAATTAAAACTGCCAGAAGCAACAGAGATAAAAAAATTAGAAAAAAAATCTCTTGTTAGTTATATTTATGTTGGTAAACCGAAAAAAAGTTTACAAGGTATTTACGGTACAGAGCCAAGAATACAACTAAATGATGTTTTTGCTAAGGTCTCTGATATTCCTGATTATATTTCAAGTGAGAGAGATAAAAGAGATGAAAAAGAAGTGCCATTTATGACGACTTCTTTGAAAGTTGATGAAGAAACAAAAATGGGAATAGTTACAGATATTAAACAAGAATTAAGAAAAGCAAATGCTTTGAAAATTAATTATTCTACTCGTAAAAAGGCAGAATAATTAAAAAAACGTATTTTTTTATAAAAAAAATTTTTGAGTTTACAAATTATCTGTAAACTCAATTTTTTTTATTAAAAATAAATGTTAATTTTAATAAAAAAAATTTTTTATATGTAAATTTTGGACAAAAAATGATATTATTATCAAGATAACAATTATTTCAAAATAGTTGTTATGTTTTCATTTTTTTTCCTATTTTTTTAATCTAAGTTAAAACTTGGATTCGTTTTTTTTGAAAAAAAATTATAATTTTACAGAATTAAAAATTTCATAAAAATAAATATATGAAACTTTCAGCAAAGGAAATAGCAAGTTTTTTAGGTGGGGAAATAGAAGGTAATCCAGAAATTTGGGTGAATGATTTTGCGAAAATAGAAGAAGGACAAGAAAATAAATTATCTTTTCTTGCTAATTTAAAATATTTAAAATTCATTTATACAACAAAATCTTCTGTAATTTTGATTAATGAAGATTTAAAATTGGAAAAAAAAATAAATTCTACTTTGATAAGAGTTCCAAATGCTTATAATTCTTTCGCAAAGCTTTTAAAATTATATCAAAAAAGTAAAGAAAAAAATAAAAAAGGTATAGAAAAACCATCTTTTATCTCGGAAAAAGCAAATTTAGGAGAAAATATATATATTGCTGCTTTTTCTTACATCAGCGAAAATGCAAAAATTGGAAATAATGTAAAAATTTATCCTAATGTTTTTGTTTCTGAGAATGTAGAAATTGGAGATAATACGGTTTTACATTCCGGAGTAAAAATTTATAATGACTGTAAAGTTGGTGAAAATTGCATAATTCATTCTAATGTTGTTATAGGAAGCGATGGTTTTGGTTTTGTCAGAGATAAAAACGGTTTACAGCAAAAAATCCTACAAATTGGAAATGTTGTTATAAAAAATAATGTTGAAATCGGAGCAAATACAACCATAGATAGAGCAACTTTAGGTTCTACAATTATTCAAAATGGTGTAAAATTAGATAATTTAATACAAGTTGCTCATAATGTTGAAATTGGCGAAAATACTGTAATTGCAGCACAAGTGGCAATAGCAGGTTCAGTAAAAATTGGCAAAAATTGTTTAATTGCGGGACAAGTTGGAATAGTTGGACATTTAAAAATTGCAAATAACACAAGCATTGCTGCGCAATCTGGAATTAATTCAAAGGTAAGAAAAGAAAACCAAATTTTAATGGGGTCTCCTGCTTTTGATATTGGGAAATATAGACGTTCTCTTGTTGTTTTCAAAGAACTGCCGGAAATTAGAAATTCTATTTTTAAAATAAAAGAAGATATAAAAGATTTGAAAAAAAATTAAAAAATTCTTCCAAAATTTTAATATTTTTTAATTTCAAAATAAAAAAATTTTTTTCAAAAAAACGTCCAAAATTTTAATATTTTTTATTTCGAAATAAAAAAAATTTTTTTCAAAAATCGTCCAAAATTTTAATATTTTTTAATTTCAAAATAAAAAAAATTTTTTCAAAAA
>JAOZVH010000189.1 GCA_029938235.1 Bacteroidales bacterium | reverse complement strand
AAAGGAATTGAAAAATGGTTAAAAACAAATAAAATTTCATTTTAAATTATTTAATCAGAATATTTTTTTGGAAAATCTTTTTCCAATTCTCATTTTTTTAAAAATTAAAAAAATTTTTCGTCAAAAAGACAATTTTTTTATGAATTTTTTGGGTTTTGCAGATTGAATTTTTTCAAAAAATAACAAAATTCTTAGGATTTTAAATATTAAATTTTTTTCAAAAAATCATAAAAATTTTAATGCTTTTTAAAATTAAAAAAATTTTCAAGCTGTACAAATCCAAAAAATTACCTGTTTTTTTGAAAAAATTTATTGAAAATAAATTTTTTCAATATAAAGCCCCAAAAGGTGGCATTTTTTCAAAAGAAATTTGTTTGTATAGCTTGAAAATTTTTTTTAACATTGGAGGTTCGAAAAACTCCAATGTTGTTTTATAATTTCGTTGGAAAAATATTGAAATTTTTGACGATTTTGAAAAAAATTTTTTTTATTTTGAATTTAAAAAATATTGGAATTTTGGACATAAAATGCTTCATCGTCCACGATGATTTCGTCGTATCTCGCTATAAACTATTGATTATTAACGTTTTAATGAAAATTTGGAATAAAAATTTTTAAAAAATATTTTGAAAAAAACACAAATTTTTCACAATTTTATTATGAAAAAAATTCTCACCACAAAAAGGTTCTATAGCCAAAATTTTTTTTTATTTTGAATTTAAAAAATATTAAAATATTTGGATTTTTATAAAAAATTATAAAAATATTAAAATTTTGGACGTTTTTGAAATAAAAATAAAGCATAAAAATATGCAAAAAAAGTTGCTCCTGCTCTTGTTTCTAATGTGTCTTCATTTAAAAAAGATAGAAAACTAATAATTAAAAAAATTATTATAAAAAAATTTTTTTCTTTTTTTTGCAAAAAAATTGGATAAATTAAAGAAAATAAAATTATTAGAAATCCCAAAATTCCAAAAGCCATAAAAAAACTAACAAATTGATTATGAGCTCTTAGTCTAAATTTTTTAAATAATTTTGTATTAGAAATTTCATATTCTTTTTCAAAAGCAATTTTCAAATCTCCGGTTCCAACACCGATAAAAAAATTTTTTTTTATGATTTTCAAAGAATTTTTTAAAAATTCTATTCTTTGTGTTATTGAATGCCCACTTGGGTTTTTATCATTCTTATAATTATCAATTTGCCAAATAATTTTATGAACTTTTGCATATAAACTAAATTTATCAGCATAAATATAATTTGAAATTCCATTTTCAATATTTGAAATATCTTTTTTTGTCAGCGCATTTACTCCATTTTTATCTTTTCTCAATCCTTTGGAAGTCAAATATCTTATTAAAGTATGTTTTATTTTTTGTCCTTTTTTATCTAAAGCATCATAAATAAAATTGCTTTTTTTATTCCAAGTATTTTTTAATTCTTTTTCACAAAAATATAACCAAATATAATTACCATTTTCAAAATCTTTTTTACATTTATAATGTTTATAAAAATTAGAATATTCGGTTTTTTTTTCTAAGTTTCCAATATCTATTTTTTCTATTTTATAGAATTTTTCTACAGAGTTTTTTATAAAAAAAAATGTTAAAATGAAAAAAAAAGATATAGATATTAAGAAAATCAATTTTAAATTTAAAGATTTTGAATTATATATTTTATATAAAATTATTAAAAAAGATGTCATTAAAAAAATGAAAATTCCTGTAAGGGATTGTAAAATAATTAAAAAAATTATGTTCCAAATAATATTTGTCGAATAAAAAAATTTTTCTAAAAATTTCATTTTTTTTTTGAAAAATAAAATAAAATACGCACATGAAAAAATAGAAATGTTTATTAATAAAGAAAAACGAATGTGAGAAATAAATGTTGAAATTTTACGTATATCTGTAAATTCATTTTTTATAAAATCAAAAAAAAATGCTGTACTAATAAAAGTGCTAATTGTTACTGCTATTGAAAAAAAGAATAATAATTTTTTTAATTCAAAAATATTTAATTTCTTATAAGATGATATTATAAATAAAAAAAAAATAAAAATTATTTTTATCTTTATATCTTTTATGGCAAATTCAAAATCTTGCGTATAAATTAATCCGAGTATATGAACTATTATAAAAATAGAAGCAATTTTTATTGTTTTGTTTTTTTTTAAAATAATTAATTTTTCTTTAATTTTTTTATCAAAAACCCAGTTTAAAAATAAAATTATTTGTGAAATACTCATCAAAAATGAGGAAAACGGTAAAGAAATTGCTATTCCAATTAGAGAAAGATAATAGATTTTAAATCTATTTATTTTTTTCATAAAAAAATATTTTAATAAACAGCAACAAGCGGAATCCTTCTTCCTACACCAAATGCTTTTGAAGAAATCCTCAAAATTGGAGGAGCTTGATAACGTTTATATTCATTTTGATTAACTTTTGTTATTATATCTTTTACTAATTTTAAACTAACTTTTTCATTTGCTATTTCCTCTGGTGCCTTTTTTAGTTCTATATATTCATATAAAATTTCATCTAAAATATCATAATCAGGAAGCGAATCAGAATCTTTTTGGTTCTCTTTTAATTCTGCAGAAGGAGATTTTTCTATTGTATTTATAGGAATAATTATCTCACCTTTATTTATAAATTTTGCCAATTCAAAAACATCTTTTTTATAAACATCGCCAAGTATAGATAAACCTCCATTCATATCACCGTATAAAGTTCCATATCCAACAGCAGATTCACTTTTATTAGAGGTATTTAAAAGAATATGAGAAAATTTATTAGCAAAAGCCATTAATAAAAGTCCTCTTGTTCTTGCTTGTATATTTTCCTCTGTTGTGTCTTCTGGAAGTCCATTAAAAATTGGTTGCATAGTTTTTTCTATAGAATTAACTATATTTTCTATATTTATAATTTCATATTTTACCGATAATTTTTCTGCAAGTTCTATGGCATCTTTTATTGAATGTTCAGAAGAATATTTTGACGGCATTAGCATAACTTTTACATTTTCATTCCCCAATGCACGAACAGCAATAACAAGAGTTACAGCGGAATCTATTCCTCCGGAAAGCCCCAAATTTGCTTTTGTAAAATTTGATTTTGTAAAATAATCCTTTGTCCCCATTATTAAAGCATTATAAATTTTTTCAATATAAGATGAATATTTTTCTACATCTTTATACATATATTCTTTATTAGGGATTTTTTTTACTCTTTCTAAATCAATGATTTTAAAATCTTCTTCGAAATATTTTAGCTCTTCAATTATTCTTCCCTTTTTGTTAATTACCATAGAACCTCCGTCAAAAATTATTTCTGTGTTTGCACCTGTTTGGTTTACATAAAAAATTGGTATTCTATATTTTTCTGCATTTTTTTTTAGAACTTTTTTCCTACTTTTGCTGTGTCTATAAGAAAATGGAGAAGCAGCGATATTAATTATAAGAGTTGGATTTTGTAAAATTAGATGCTGCATTGGAGCATTTTTATACAAAAATTTTTGTTGAAAATTATCGTCTGTTGGTCTAATTTCCCATAGATCTTCGCAAATTGTCAGAGCAATTTTTTCACCTTTAAACTCAATTATACTAAAAATGTTATTAGCTTCGAAATATCTATCTTCATCAAAAATATCATAAGTTGGCAATAATCCTTTATGATGAATTTCTTGCACTTCGCCGTCATACAAAAAATAAGCAGAGTTATATAATTTCTTTCCACGAGGAAATTGATTTGTTTTAATATTTCCAATTACAGCAGCAATTCCATTACAAATTTTTGCTATTTCTAATATAGAATTTTCACATTTTGAAACAAAATATTGTTGCTCTAACAAGTCCTGAGGAGGATAACCACTAACAGAAAGCTCAGAAAAAACAACTAAATCTGCATTTCCATTTTTAGCTTTTATTATGCTTTCTTTTATTTTTTTTATATTTTCTTTAAAATTACCAATGTGATAATTATTCTGTGCAATTGCTATTTTCATTTTTTTCTTTTTTTTTCAAAAATAATTTTTTTTATTAAAAAAATTATTTTTATCAAATTTTAATTTTTTTTAATATTAAAAAAATATCACAAAAAACTTTATAAGGAATTTTGGCTATAGAACCTTTTTGTGTAGGTTTTTTTTTCATAATAAAATTATGAAAAATTTGTATTTTTTCAAAATATTTTTTCAAAACTTTCATTCTAAATCGTCATTAAAACATTAAAATCAATATTTTATTAATATGTGCGAAAATCATTCGTGGACGATGAATCATAATTTGTAAAAAATTGGCATTTTTTTAATAAAAAAAATTTGGAATAAAACCTTTTATGTATCCAATTTTTTTTTATATAAATCAATTAAAACGTTTTAAAATCATCATCTGATTTGTATTTTTTTGATAAAATCATATTAAATCCATTATTTTTTTCTTTTGAAATTTTTTTTTCTTTTATATTCTTGCCTTTAATTAACATATTTTTATCTTGCAAATTTTCAATTTTAAAAACAGAAATTAATTCTTTTAGCTGCTCTGCTTGTGTAGATAATTCTTCTGCTGATGCAGACATTTCTTCTGCTGATGCTAAATTTTCATTTGTTATTTCTGTAAGATTTTGAACTGAAATATTTATACTTTCAACACCTATTTGCTGTTCTTTTCCAGCTAATACAATTGCATTTACAAGTTTGGCACTTTTTATAATTTGTGGAATTGTATTTTTCATTTTTTCACCAGCAATTTTAGAAATATCTTGTCCATTTTTAGATAGTTTTGTAATTTCATCTGATGCAATTTTGGTTTTATCTGCAAGTTTTCTAATTTCATTTGCTACAACATAAAATCCTTTTCCCACTTCTCCAGCTCGTGCCGATTCAATTGCAGCATTTATCGATAAAATATCTGTTTTATTAGCAATTTCTGAAATTATTGTTATTTTTTCACTGATTTTTGAAACAGATTTTATAGTTTGCATAAAAATATCATTACTGTGTTTCATTTCATTTGCCGATTTTGTTGATGCTTTTCCTGTCAATTCAGCATTTAGAGAGTTAGAGTTTATCATAGTAAGAATTTCTTCCATTGAAGTGGCTATTTCTTCTGTTGTTGCTGCTTGCATATTTGCTCGTTCGGATATCTTCTCGGATTCTAAACTTAATTGATCACTTGCATCAGAAACAGCTGTTACTGTGTCGTTTATATTTATAATAATTTCTTTAAAATTGGTATTAATAGCATTTATTGATCTATTCAATTTACTAATTTCATCATCTCCAGAAACTTCTATAGTATTAGTTAAATTCCCTTTACTTATAGAATTTGTTATTTTCAAAGCTTGTTCTATTGGTTTAATTATAATACGTTTTGTGACAATTTTAATAGATAAAAAAGTTATTAATATGGCCAAACAAAATCCAATAATAATAAATATTAATAAAATATTTATTCCTTTATAAATTTCCTTTTCAGGAATTGCTATTCCTAATGTCCAACCTGGTGAATTGGGAATAGTATTATAAATAAGCATTTCAGTAATATTGTCCGGACGAATTATAAAATCAATATCATTATTATTATTACCAGCTATCATTTTTTCAGCTACCTTAGTAAAATTTTTAAATCCAACAGTATTACTAGTTAGTAAATTTAGTTTCATTAAATACTTGGCTACTGGATGTGCTATAACATAACCTTTTGAATCTATAATAAAACCATAACCACTTTTTCCTATTTTCATTTTTTTTGCAATTTCAGATAGAGTTTCAAGTTTTATAACTCCAACAAGAGTTCCAATAATTTTTTCTTTTTTATTTTTTACAGGTACAGCTAAATAAAACACTTTTAAACCAGTAGAACGCGATATTTTAGGATTTGAAATAAAATGTTCTTTATGATTAGTTATTATTGCTTTGAAATAGTCTCTATCTGAAATATTCTTGCTACTTTTTCCTTTTTTACTCGTATAATATGTACCGTCTAATTCTGCAAGAATTAGAAAAGCAAAAGTTTCACTTCTGTTTCCGTTAATTTTTTTTAATTTATTCTCCATTGCTCTCCATTTCATTGCTCTTACAATTGGTGATTTAGCAATTTGCTTTAATTCATTAATACTTGATTGAAATATTATAGAAATTTGAGCACTACGAGCCTCTACTATTTGTTTGCTCAAATTACTAATTGTTTCATTTTGTTTTTGTTTTCCTATGGAAAATATAAAACTTGCTAAAATTATAAGTGTTATTGTTATAATTGTAATTATAACAATTAAATATTTTGTTAAAATTGATTTCATTATTTCCTCTATATATGATAAAAAATAAATATTGTATATTACAATACAAATAAAATAAACTCCAAAAATAAAAAAATATTTGAAAAAATATTTTTTTAAATTATAAAAATAATATTTCTTTTTGAAAATTTTCAAATATTTATATTTTTCAAAATACAATATTTTTTAATAATTTTTGAAATTTTATAAAAATATAAAATTATTAGTTAGCAAATGTTTGATATAATAGTAAAAATCGGTGTTTTTCAAAAAATTTTTTCCAAAAAACGCCGATTTTTTTAAATTTATTAAAAAAATTTTTTCCAAAAAACGCCGATTTTTTTAAATTTATTAAAAAAAATTTTTTCCAAAAAACGCCGATTTTTTTAAATTTATTAAAAAAATTTTTTC
>JAOZVH010000029.1:10919-22503 GCA_029938235.1 Bacteroidales bacterium | reverse complement strand
TCATAAATTTTTTAGGCATATTTAATACGGAAAAACTTTAGAATGACTACTTATACAGATTCGATTTAAAAATCAAATACTGATGAAAAGAGGAACAATAGTATTAACAAAATTTCCATTTACAGATTTATCTTCAAGTAAACGACGTCCAGCTGTAATAATATCTATCTTTATAAAAATAAAAATATCTTATTTCGCTTTTATTTCATCGGTCATTCCAAAAAAATTATCAAAAACAGATATCGTTATTATATTTTTGATAAAGATTTTAAAAAAACAGGATTAAAAAAAAAATCTGTTTAAAAATGGACAAAATTGCAACATTAGAAATATCAATATTTACAGGAGAATTAGGATTTATTTCGAATGAAATACAAAAATTAATTGATGCGAAATTATTAATTGCATTGGATATAAGAAATTGAGATTTTTAAAAATCTTAAAATTTTGGCATTTTTTTGGAAAAAAAATTTTTTAATAAAATATTAAAATTTTGGACGTTTTTGGAAAAAAAATTTTTTTAATAAAATATTAAAATTTTGGACGTTTTTGGAAAATATTTTTTTTAATAAAATATTAAAATTTTGACATTTTTTTAAAAAAAATTTTTTAATAAAATCTTAAAATTTTGGTGGTTTTTGGAAAAAAAGTTTTTTTAATAAAATATTAAAATTTTGACATTTTTTTATTTATAACTTAATAAATAAAATTAAAAACATAAAGTAATAAAAATATGCTTACACTTGAATTAGACAAACAAACCGAAAGCAGGTTTAATAAATTGTTAAAACTGAATAGTAATAACTTTGCTTTGATAATCAACTCTATGGTAGATTATCGTATTAATGAACTCAAAAAAGGTATACGTAATATAGAGTTAGATTTTTTAGCTTACGAGCGTAAATACAAAATAAAAACATCGGATTTTTATGCGAAATACGAAAACGGCAAATTTGCAGAAGAAAGTCATAATAATGATTTTATGATTTGGAGCGGCGAATATGAAAGCTACATTGAATTTAAAAACGAACTAAACCAACTGTTATGATAACTGAATATTTTATAGATTTCGGGAACGTTATCAACAGATTGGATTTCATTTTAATTTCCGAAATTCAGAAGCGAAAAGTTAATGATTTTCTTGGTATTATCGAAGGTAAATTGCATTTTGAAAATGGCATATTAGATTTATTGGAAGTTATTAAAATAACAGATAACAAATTATCCAAAAAGAAATACAAATACCATTTTCGCAATCATACAAATGAAATGATATTTCGTTATGATAATGCACCACATCATCAAAACGTTGATACATTTCCACATCATAAACATTTGCCTGATAGTATAATTGAAAGCAGCGTTCCAAATATATCACAAATATTATCTGAAATAAAAATTCTTGCGGCAGATAATACTAATTAAATGTACGATAATAAAAAGGTTCTGCGCTTGTGCGGTGTTTTCACCGCACAATTATACTATAATGTATGAAAACAAACCCAATCGCAAGATTTATAATTTTTTAATAAAATATTAAAATTTTGACGGTTTTTGGAAAAAATTTTTTTAATAAAATATTAAAATTTTGACGGTTTTTGGAAAAATTTTTTTAATAAAATATTCTTGCGCAGTGCGGTGTTTTCACCGCACAATTATTCATCATAAATTTATGATGTATGAAAACAAGCCAATCGCAAGATTTATTATTTTCTAATAAAATATTAAAATTTTAGCGGTTTTTGGGAAATATTTTTTTTAATAAAATATTAAAATTTTGACGTTTTTTGAAAAAAAAATTTAATAAAATATTAAAATTTTGGCGGTTTTTTGAAAAAAATTTTTTTTCAAAAAACAATTTTTTTTATAAAATTTCAATTATTTTTATTATATTTCTTGAAATAATTTTTTACGATTTTTTTTTCTTCCTTATTTAATTTTTCTAAATCTTCTATGTAAAAATTTTCTATTCTTAATTTTAAAACAATTTTCCTGTATTTTGCTCCTTTTTCTATATGTTCTTTACTTAAAATTTCTATATTTTCCTTTTCAAAAATATTATATTTTGCCATTTGCAATTTCAATAAATTAAAAGTATTATAAGCCCTTAAATATGCAAGTTCTTCATTACTAATAATTTCGTCTTTTTGTATGTAATTTTTTTTATAAAAAATATTTCCAAACTCTCCATTATAATGCAAATTATTTACTGGATTTCCATCAGCATTTCCAATTATACTTCCGAAAATTTTTATATTTTTAGTTTTTCTTTTATTTTTTAAACTTACCATAATAATACTTGAAAAAATAGAAATTGCTCTGTCAACAGATTTAGATTTATAATGTCCCAGCTTAAATTTATTTGTGTAATTTATTCTATAAATTAAATCAAGATTTTCACCAGATTCTCCTGTTTGCTCAACTTCTAAATTCACAGGTGCAACTTCATTTCCATTCTTTTTCTCAATATTTAAAATTTGATTATAAATTTCTATGGCATCATTTTTAAAATCTTCATCTTTTTGTATAAAAACATTTACCTTAGAATTTTTAATTTCCTCTTTCATTTTTGATTTTTTTGTATTCTTACCTCTTTTGATAAAAACATTTTCCAGAACTTCTACAGGTTCAGATTTTTTTATTTCTTTCGTTAAATCTATAATTTTTGCTACGGTTTCAAAATAAACTCTTTTATAATTTGTTACTATGGTATAACCACCGAAAGCAATATATCTTCCATTTGGACTGAAAATAATTCTCTTTTTTGAATTATAATTTTCTATTTCTCTATAAATTTTTTTTTCTTTAATGTTCCAAATTTTCAAAAAATTATTCTTTCCACCAACAGCAATTAATTTTTCATTTGGACTAAAAACAGTATAACTTGGTTTTTTATCTGGACGGAATTTTTTTAATCTTCTTTGTGATTTTAATTCCATAGTGGAATTTTTTCTACCTTTTAATTTGGGGAAAATTATACCATTAATTACATGACCTTCAATTTTACTTTCAAAATATGATTTATAAACCATATTTTTATTATCTATTTTGTAAATTAAAATACTGTCTCTTGTATTTTTAACCGCAACATAATTAGAATTTCTATCGAAACAAACTTCTTTAATTAAATTATCAAAATTTATTTTCTGTTGCAATCTAATTCTTTTAAAAATTTTATTGTCTGTAGTATTGTAAATTATAAGATTAGAAGCACCAACAGATGCAAGTAATTTATTATCCGGACTAAAAGCAATTACGCTTAATTCTTTAATATAAATATTATTCTGAGATTTTAATAATTTAATATTCAAAACAATAATTAATAAAAAAAAAAATATTTTTTCTCGTGTCATAAAATAATTTTTTATTAAAAAAACGATAAAAAATTAAAAAAATTTTTTTTTATCATTTATATTTTTCCACAATATTTATGTTTTATAGCTTTCATAGCAATAAAAATTTGTTTTAATTCCTCCAATTTCATAGAATTAAAACTTTCTGATTCATAATATTTGTATTTTTTATTTTCTTTTTTTAATATCAAAAAGTTCCAAAATTTCCCAATATTATAACTTCCATACATAATATTTGTTTTATTTATTTCTATTGCAACAGCCATTTCTGTTAATACTTGAAAATCTGGATTAGAGTTTGTTTTTGATTTTTTAAACTCACTCATAAAAAAATATGGATTTTTTGCTTCTTCTAAACCTGATGCCACCATAAAATCTGCTTTTCCAGATAATTCGTATCCATTTATAATTCCAGATAAACTTGCTTGATACCAATGTCTAAAATTTTCTCCAAAAAAATGTACTTCATTTAAAAAAGGAGAAATAAAATTTAACATTAATTCAAATTCTGAATATTTAGAAACATTATATTTATGAGTTTCTATTAATTTCTCAAAAAAATCATTAGAAGTTTTAGATATTTTATATGAGTAATCGAATAATTCTGCGAATATAGATCTATCTCTGACCATTTCTATTCCTAAAATTTTTTTTGCTATTTTATAATCTATATCAGAAAAATTATAAGATTTCTTTTTTACAATTTTATTATTTGTCATAATTATTTTATTTAAATATTAATAAAAAACGTAAATTTTTTATTAATATTTTAAAAAAATAATTTTTTCAAATTTTTTTATTTTTTAAAAGTTGTCAATTTCTTCGTCTAATTCTTCGATTGCTTGCAAGCAATAAAATTTGAATCTTTCTACTATATATGGAAATTTTTCTATATTAGTTTCATCTTTTGCATTAATCTCCAAGAAATTCAAATCTTCCACAGCTTCATTCATTCCCATAATTGCAAGTGAAGATTTTGCTTTGTGTGCTAGAGATCCAAGTCTATTCCAGTCTTTACTTAAAAGAGAAATATCTGCTTCTTCTATAAATTCGGGAACTTGCATTTTAAAAAGTTCTATCATTTCTATGATAATTTCTGGTTCTCCTCCAGACATACTTTCTAAGTATTCTAAATCTGTATATTTTCCCATTTTTAATTAATTTTAATAGTTAAATTTAAAATTTTTTCTACCAATTCTTTTGGTTTAAAAGGTTTAGAAATAAAATCTGTCATTCCAATTTCAAAACACCTATCAACCTCAGCTTTAACAGCAGCAGCTGTGAGTGCAATTATAGGAATATTTTTTTTATTTTCGTCAAAATTTTTTCTTATATATTCGGTTGTGTCATAACCGTCTAATTTTGGCATATGTAGATCCATCAGAATTAAATCATAATTTTTTTTATGAAAAATATCTAATGCAGCTTTTCCATCATCAGCAATTTCTGTGTCAATTTTATGCTTTCTTAAAATTGTTTTTGCTAATAATTGATTAATTTTATTATCTTCTACGAGTAAAACTTTAATTTTGTTTAATTCGTTTTTTTCTAAAAGATTTTTATAAAAATCAAATAAATTTTCTTTTGAATTATTATTAACAATTAATTTTCTTTCCTCAGAAATTTTTTGAAATTTTATAGAGAAGCTAAAAATACTACCTTTTCCAAATTCACTTTCTACAGCAATTTTTCCATCCTGCAGCTCAACGAGTTTTTTTGAAATTGTTAAACCAAGTCCAGTTCCGCCATATTTTCTTGTTGTACTGCTACTTGCCTGACTAAAACTTGAAAAAATAGTTTTTAATTTATCTTTTTTTATTCCTATTCCAGTGTCAATTATTGCAAATTTTATATAAATAAATTTCTCGTTTTCTTTTAGCATTTTAGCAACTATTCCTATTCCTCCAAATTTAGTAAATTTTATTGCATTTCCAGAGATATTTAAAATAATTTGATTTAATCTAACTTGATCTCCGAGTATATATTCCGGAACATCTTCATCAATTTTCACAAAAAAATCTAATTTTTTATCTCTCAGACTAAATTCTAAAGTCTCTTTGTATCTTTTCAGTAATTTATGTAAATTAAATTCTTTTTCTTCGAAAATCACTTTTCCAGCTTCTATTTTCGAGAAATCTAATATATCATTAATAATTACAAGTAGGTTTTCTGATGAGAAGCGAATATTATCTAAATATTTTTTTTGTAAATTATTAGTTTTTGTATCAAGCATTAAATTTGACATTCCCATAATTGCATTCATTGGAGTACGAATTTCATGGCTCATTGTTGCAAGAAATTCTTCTTTTACTTTTAATGAATATTCAGCATATTCTTTTGCTTTTTTTAAATCTTTGTTTTTTAAATTTAATTCTTTTGTTTGTGATCCTATTTGTATCAACATATCATTAAAACCTTCACTTAGAAGACCTATTTCATCATTACTTTTTTTTTTAATTCTTATGGAAAAATCTTTCCCTTCACTGACTTTTTTCATCATTTTAGAAAGAAGAATAATTGGAGATGAAATTAATGTTTGTAATTGCATAGAAATTAAAAATGCCAAAACAATAGATGAGCCAAATATATATATAATTGTTTTTATAAATCTTTTGGTTCTTTCTTCATATTCCTTTAAATTTGAATGAATTTGAATTGTTGCAATTTTTTTATAATTTTCTTTTGGGTCTTTTATATTATGAATGGCAATTAAATTCTTATCTGAAAAATATATAGTATCATATAAATAATTTTTATTTATTATTTCTAATTTATCTTCTTTATTTTTTTTATAAAAAGCAAGTATTTCATTTTCCAGAGGAATTATCCTATTTTTTAAATTATGAAAAATAATTGCCTGTTCTATGTGAGTATCAGCTTTTAATGAGTTAAGAAATTCTTTAGCAACTTTTTTATCGTCAAACTGTATTGCCGCAGTAGAATTATTTCCTATCACCTCAGCAAGTATTTTTAAATCTTTTTTTGCTTTTTTTCTAAATTCTTTTTTATCAAAAACATAAAAAATACTTACAGACAAAATTAAAGCAATGGTACTTATAGAAACTGTCATAAGCACTATTTTTGTTTTTATAGAAAAAATTTTAAGTTTTAGCATAAATTATAAAAAAAAAATTTTTTTAAAATAATAATTTTTTTTAATAAAAAAAATTTTGTTTTTTATAAAAAACAAAATTTTTTAAATATTGATGAAATTTAAAATATTTTTTATGCAATTAGTTTTTCATATTCTTCCGGACTAATTAGATTTTCTAATTCTATTTTATTAGAAACAGCAATTTTAATCATCCATCCCTTATTATAAGGGTCATTATTTACTATACTTGGGTCTTCTTCCAAAAGAGGGTTTACTTCTATAACTTCTCCAGAGATAGGCATAAACATATCAGAAACTGTTTTTACTGCTTCGATAGTACCAAAAGCTTCTTTTTCCTCTAATTTTTCTCCTTCAGTTTCTATTTCAATAAAAACTATATCTCCAAGCTCTTTCTGAGCAAAATCAGTAATACCAATGGTTGCATTATCTCCATCAACAAGAACCCATTCATGATCTTTTGTGTATTTTAAATTTTTTGGAACACTCATTTTTTTTTATTTTATATATAAATAATTTTCAAATTTAATTTTTTTTTTTAAAAAAAATTTTTTTAAAAAAAATTCATTATTTTTTCTTTTTTGCAATTACAATTACTCTTGGAGTAACCAAATCTAAAATACTAGAATTTGGATAATTTTTTTGAGTTTGCAAAACTATTTCTTTATCAATCATTCTTAAATGTTGCTCCTTAGTAAAAGGAAGTATAGAAATAATTTCTAAACCAGCATTTTTAAATTGTTTTTCTAAATCATAAATTGTCATTCTATTTAAACCTTTTTTATAAAAAGATAATGCTTTATCTTTCATTTCAGGATAAAATTCTTCCAAATATCTTGTAAAATCATTTTCATTTAGTATTGTATGTCCCCATAAAAAATCTGTTGTACATAAACTATGTCCACCATTTAAACAAAAAAATGGATTATATTCGTGGATAGTAATTCCATCATCTTTTAATAAATTATAAATAGCTTGAAAAGCTTTTTCTGTATCATGCAAATGCTCCAAAACTTCCCAACTACATATAATGTCAAAAGAATTATTCTTTATCACAGAATTACAGATATCATCGTCTAAAAATTTCACATTTTTACTATGTGAAAATAAATTAGATAAACTATTTCTAATTAATTTTAAACTATCGTTTACTTCTATAAGATTTCTTTGATTTATTTTTTTAGAACTGATAGACTCCACTTTATAGCCAGAAAATTCTGTTGCAATAACATTTGCTTTCATCTCTGCCATAGCAAATGCCATCGCTCCATTATTACAACCTATTTCAAGAATATCACTTTTACTAATGTCTTTGTTTAAAGATTTTAATACTGGAATAATTTTCTGAACAGCAATAAAACCATTTTCTTTTTGTCCTAAAAGATATTCTTTTGTAATTTTTATATTCTTATCTTTTAAAATATTTTTCCAGTTAGGTTTTATTTTGTTTTTTAAACCTTCTAAAAGATAATGTTTGTTATTAAAAGAATCTATAAAACTAGCTTTTTTTTTGAAATTTGAAATTTCAAAAGGTGACTCAAATATATTTTGAACAAATTTACTTCGTTTTGCTTTATTAATAGCAAAATTAATTATTAATGTAAAAATTTTTTTCATTTTTTCATTTTTTAAAAAATCAAATTTAAAAAAATTAAGATATATTAAATATTTTTTTATTTGTATTTTTTTGGTGAAATTTTTACTCATGATCTTGAATTTTCTGGTAGAGTAATAGATAAAAAAAAACAATTATTTTAATGATTTATTTTTAATAAAAAAAATTTTTTTTCAAAAAACGTCAATTTTTTAATGTTTTTTATAAAAAAAATTTTTCTCCAAAAAACGTCAAAATTTTAATATTTTATTTAAAAAAACTTTTTCTCCAAAAAACGTCAATTTTTTTAATGTTTTTTTATAAAAAAATTTTTTCCAAAAAACGTCAAAATTTTAAATGAAAAAATTTTTTTTCAAAAACATCACAAATTTCAATATTTTTTTTTAATTTTGAAAAAAAAAATGAAGATTTTATCTACAAAGCAAATTAGAAAAGCTGATGATTTCACAATTAAAAATGAACCAATTTCCTCCATTGATTTAATGGAACGTGCTTCACAATCTTGCACAGATTGGATAATTAAAAATTTCAATAAGAATCAAAAAATCAAGATTTTTGTCGGACAAGGAAATAATGGAGGCGATGGACTTGCAATTGCAAGACAACTGAAAGAAAAAAACTTTTTTATAGAAGTTTTTATTATGAAAATCTCTGAAAATTATTCTGACGATTTCAAAATAAATTTGCTTCGTTTAGAAAAACAAAATAAAGTTAAAATTAATTTCTTAGAAAATGAATCAAATTTTAAGGAAATTAATAAGAATGATATTATTATAGATGCATTATTTGGTTCTGGTTTAAAAAGAAAGTTAGAAAATTTTCCAGCGAAGATATTGAATTTTTTAAATAATTTGGAAGCGAAAATTATATCTATAGATATTCCATCTGGTTTATTTGCTGAAAATAACGAAAAAACAATTTACGATAAAGAAATACCTATAATTAAAGCAAATTTCACTTTGAGTTTTCAATTCCCAAAACTTTCTTTTTTCTTCCCAGAAACAGAAAAATTTGTAAAAGAATATTTTATTCTAAATATTTCTCTTCATAAAAAGTTTATTGAAAATATAGAAACAAAAAATTTTTTTCTAAAAAAAGACTTTATTTTTAATAAAATAAAAAAAAGAAATCGTTTTTCTCACAAAGGAAATTTTGGACACGGACTTTTAATTGCCGGAAGTTATGGTAAATTTGGTGCTTGTGTTTTAGCAGCAAAATCTTGTTTAAAAACAGGAATAGGTTTATTGAGTACTCAAACTCCAAAATTTTGTTATTCTATTATACAAATTTCTGTTCCTGAAAGTATGGTTATTTTAGATAATTCAAATAAAATTTTTACAAATGTTCCTAATTTGGAAAATTATAGTGCAATAGGAATAGGCTCTGGAATTGGTATGGAAAAAGATACCGAAAATGCTTTGGAAATTTTAATGAAAAAACTGAAATCACACAAAAATAAAAGATTGGTTATAGATGCAGACGCAATAAATTTAATTGCAAAAAATTCTGAATTGTTAAAAATAATTCCGGAAAATGCTGTTTTAACGCCACACATTAAAGAGTTTGAAAGATTGATTGGAAAGAAAATTTTATCTAATTTTCATCGTTATGAAATTTTAAAAAAATTTTCTAAAAAATATAAAGTTTTTATTGTTTTAAAAGGTCAAAATACTATAATTTCTTGTCCAGACGGAATTTGTTATTTTAACACAACAGGAAATCCAGGAATGGCTACAGCCGGAAGCGGCGACGTTTTAACAGGTATGATTTTGTCTTTTCTCGCACAAAATTATGAAATAAAAGATGCTGTAATACTTGGAGTTTATTTGCACGGTTTAGCAGGAGATTTTGCAAAAAATAAAGTTGGTGAAAATTCTTTGACAGCAAGTGATATTATAAAAAACATTAAAAATACATTTCCAAGAAATTAAATTTTCAAAAAATTAAAAAAAAATCGTTTTTGGAAGAAAATTTTTTTTCTAAATTAATTTTCAAAATTTGAAAAAAATCATTTTTGGAAGAAAATTTTTTTTCGAAATTGATTTTCAAAATTTGAAAAAAAAGCGTTTTTTGTAAAAAAAATTTTTTTTTAATAAATTAATAATTTTATGAAATACGAATTTAAAATAGATTCAAATTCTCAGGAAGCAAAACGTTTGGTAGAATTTTTAAAAACTTTAACTTACGTAAAGGAAGAATCAAAATCTACGAAAAAAGAAGAAATTTATAAATCTTTTGATTATAAAAATTCAAAAATAGCAGTAATAGGAGGCGGAAGTTGGGCAACAGCAATAATAAAAATGTTGTTAAATAATGTTGATAAGAATAATAAAATAAATTGGTTTTTACGAGAGAAAAAATCTATAGACTTTATTAAAAAATTCAAAAAGAATCCTCGTTATTTGCGTTCTGTAAAATTAGATACGGATAAAATTGTTTTTTTTGAAAATATTGAAGAAATTATAAAAAAATCTAATATTTTAATTTTTGTTATTCCGTCAGCATTTTTGAAAAGTTCTTTAGAATTTTTGAAAATAAATTTAAAAGATAAATTTATTGTTTCTGCAATCAAAGGAATAATTCCTGAAGATAATACAATTATTGCAGAGTTTTTTCAAAATGAATATAAAGTTCCTTTATCATCTATAGCTGTGATTTCTGGACCTTGTCATGCTGAGGAGGTCGCCCTAGAAAAACTTTCATATTTGACTATCGCTTCAAAAGATCTAAATAAAGCACAATTTATTTCTGAGAAACTTAGCTGTCGCTATATAAAAAGTTCCATTTCTGATGATATTTTCGGAACAGAATACTCATCTGTTTTAAAAAATATTTTTGCCATTGCTTCTGGAATTTGTAAAAGTTTGGGTTACGGTGATAATTTCCAAGCAGTTTTGATTTCTAATGCTATACAAGAAATAGAAAATTTTGCAAATACAGTGCATCCGATAAGTAGAGACATAAAAAATTCGGCTTATTTGGGTGATTTATTAGTTACCTCTTATTCTCAGTTTTCCAGAAATAGAACTTTTGGAGCAATGATAGGAAAAGGATATTCTGTAAAATCGGCACAATTAGAAATGAATATGATTGCAGAAGGCTATTATTCTTTATATTGCATACATAAAATAAATAAAAAATTTAATGTGGAAATGCCAATTACAGAAAGTGTTTATAGAATAATTTACAAAAAAAAAGATGCCGCAATGGAAATAAAAAATTTAACAGAATATTTAAAATAAAAAAAATACATTATTTAAAAATGGTTTTATAATTAAAAAAATTTTTTTTCAAAAAAAAGGCAAAATTTTAATGTTTTTTAAATTATTTAAAAAATTTTTTTCAGAAAAACGGCAAATTTTTATGAATTTAAAATAAAAAAAATTTTTTTCAGAAAAACGGCAAATTTTTATGAATTTAAAATTAAAAAAAATTTTTTTCAGAAAAATGGCAAATTTTTATGAATTTAAAATTAAAAAAAATTTTTTTCAGAAAAACGGCAAA
>JAOZVH010000029.1:0-10819 GCA_029938235.1 Bacteroidales bacterium | reverse complement strand
GAAAAACGGCAAATTTTTATGAATTTAAAATTAAAAAAAATTTTTTTCAGAAAAACGGCAAATTTTAATGCTTTTAAAATTAAAAAAAATTTTTTCAGAAAAACGGCAAATTTTTTGAATTTAAAATAAAAAAAATTTTTTTCAGAAAAACGGCAAATTTTTATGAATTTAAAATTAAAAAAATTTTTTCAGAAAAACGGCAAATTTTTTGAATTTAAAATAAAAAAATTTTTTCAGAAAACGGCAAATTTTTATGAAAAATTTTGTTTTTTTTAATATTTTGAATTTCAAAAAAAATGCAAAAATTTGTTTATTTTTAAAAAATAAACAAATTTTTCTTTTTATTAAGAAAACTGTTTCAAAGTTTTTTCAATAATTTTTATAGAATCTTTTATTTGCTCTTCTGTGATAACAAGCGGCGGAGCAAAACGAATTATATGATTATGTGTTGGTTTAGCAAGCAAACCATTTTCTTTCAAAGCAACACAAACATCCCAAGCTTCTTTTCCATTCTGTGGTTTTATGACAACAGCATTTAAAAGACCTTTTCCTCTTACCAGAGAAATCATTTTAGAATCTATTTTTCTTAAACCATCTCTAAAAATTTTTCCAAGTTTTTCAGAATTTTCTTCTAATTTTTCTTCTTTTATAACTTCCAACGCTGCCATTGCAACTTTTGCTGCTATTGGATTTCCTCCAAAAGTAGAACCGTGTTCACCCGGTTTTATGCAAAGCATAATTTCATCGTCAGCAAGAACAGCAGAAACAGGAAATACTCCTCCGGAAATTGCTTTTCCAAGAATTAAAATATCCGGACGAACATTTTCATGGTCGCAAGCTAACATTTTTCCTGTTCTTGCAATTCCTGTTTGAACTTCGTCAGCTATGAAAAGTATATTTTTTTCTTTACACATTTCATAAGCTTTTTTCAAATAATTATCGTCCGGAACATAAACTCCTGCTTCACCTTGTATAGGTTCAACAAGAAAACCAGCAACATTTTCATCTGAAAACGCTTTTTCCAAAGATGCCAAATCATTATAAGGAACAGTTACAAATCCAGGAGTATATGGTCCAAAACCTTTATAAGAATCTGGATCTGTAGACATAGAAATTATTGTAATAGTTCTTCCGTGAAAATTGTTTTCACAAACAACAATTTTTGCTTCATTATTTTTTATTCCTTTCTTTTCATAAGCCCACTTTCGACAAAGTTTTATAGCTGTTTCGTCAGCTTCGGCACCTGAATTCATTGGCAATAATTTGTCATAACCAAAATATTTCGTAGCAAATTCTTCATATTCGCCGAGAACATTATTATAAAAAGCTCTGGAAGTAAGAGTTAATTTTTTTGCTTGCTCTGTTAAAGCATTTATAATTTTAGGATGACAATGTCCTTGATTTACAGCCGAATAAGCCGAAAGAAAATCATAATATTTATTTCCTTCCACGTCCCAAACAAAAACGCCTTCTCCTCTTTCTAAAACAACTGGCAATGGGTGATAATTATGTGCTCCATATTTATCTTCCCTACTAATATAATCTTGTGTGTTCATAATAAATTTTTATGAAAAATGTAAATTTTTTATAAAAAAAAATTTTTTGAAATAAAAACAAAATATTTCAAAAAATTTATTAATTAATAAAAATATTTTTCTTAAATATGAAAAATCATTTTTATTAAAAATAAAATTCCAATTCCAATCGCTACAACTCCGGCATTTATTTCATATTTTACCATTTTCATTTTTAAATTTTCTGCTTTTCTTAGCATTTCTAAATCTTTGCTTAGAAACCATCTATTTAAAAGTGAAAAACCAAGTAAAAAACCTAAACCTAAATCAACAAATGCTTTTGCAAATAAAATTAGTTTAAAATCTCCCAATAATCCTATTGTTTCAAAACCTCCTAATATTAACATTGCAATTCCAATTGCCCCTTGAAATGGAATTAATTTTGCTATTAATTCTCTTGCATCTGGCTTTTTTGATATAATTATCGAAGATGCTGCTAAAATTCCACCCAGAAGAGTAACAAGTGCGCTAAAAAGATAAATCATAATTTTTTATTTAAAATTTTATTAATGAATAAATATCTATATTTTTATTAAATCTTTCTCTTGCTTTTAAAAAAGCTAATTCAACCGCAAAGTTAACATAAATTTTTTTTAAATTAAAATTTTTTAATAAATCTAATGTTGCGATTGCAGTTCCTCCGGTTGCTAATAAATCGTCGTGTATTAATACTACATCATCAGAATTTAAAGCATCTTTATGAATTTCTAATTGGTCCTTTCCATATTCTAAATCATAAGATTTTTTATATGTATCTGAGGGTAATTTATTTGGTTTTCTTACAAGGATAAAACCTGCTCCAATTTTATAAGCCAAAGCTGTACCAAGAATAAAACCTCTTGATTCTATACCAACGATTTTTGTTATTCCAAGATTTTTATAATATTCGTAAATTTCGTCAATCATAAAAGATAAAAATTTTTTATCTTTAAATACTGTTGTTAAATCTTTAAATAAAATTCCTTTTTTGGGGAAATCTGGTACATCTCTAATGGATTTTTTTAAATTTTCTAATATTATTTTTTTATTATACATAACACAAATGTAAAAAATTTAATAAAAAAAAATTTTTTATTAAATTGCTTAAAATTTTAAGCAATTTAATAAAAATTAAATTGAATTAAACTATAGGAATTTTTTTTTTTAATTATTTTTAACAAGATTTTTTAATCTTTTTACTTCTATTCTGCAGTTTCCAAGAGATTTCTCTCTTTCTTTAATAATTTCTTTCATTTTTAATTCTTTTTCTAAATTCTCTTTAATTATTTTTTTATAATTTTTATTTAATTTACTTTCTTTATTTAAAATTTCAAAAGCTTTACTTAATTTTTCTTCATTATTTTTCATCCTTGTTATGTCATAAGAAATTTTTAAAACTTTTAAAGCTTTACCTTTTTCGTCAAAAACAGTAGAATAAATTTCTGATAACAATAATTCTTTTTTCTTGAAAATAATTTTATTAACTTCTTCTTTTATTGCTCCATTTTTTAAATCTTTCCAAAATATTTTATATTTTTCTGTTTTTTCTGTTGTATCGTGCTTAATAAAATCTTTCTGATTTTTCCCTAAAAAATCTTCTTTTTTTCCACCGAGTTTTTTTATAGCAAAATCTGTTATAAATAATATTTTTCCATCGAAATCAAATTCAACCATATAAATACTTTTATTTAAAGCATTCAAAAGTGTTTCGTTTTTCAATTCTTGTGCTTTTAAAATTTTTAATTTTTCTTTATTTTCTTCTTTTAATTTTTTAATATAAACAACCTGCGTTTTATCTTTTTTTGCAATATTTTCTTGTGTTGCTTGTAATTCTTCCATATTTTGTCTCATTTCTTCTTCTTGTGAAGCCATAGTTTCTGCGTCTTCTCTTGCTTGTTCTAAAAGTCTAACAGTTTTTTCATTAATTTTTACTGATTCTATAGTTGAAGCGATACTTTCAGCAATCTTTTCTATAAATTCAATTTGGTGTTTTTCAAATTCTTTAAAAGATGCAATTTCAATAACGCCAAAAACTTTATTAGCATTTTTCAAAGGAACAATTAATAAAGATTTTGGATTTTCACTTCCAAGACCGGAATTTATTTCTATGTAATTATTAGGAATTTCTGTCAAATAAATTGTTTCTTTTTCATCTACACATCTTCCAATTAAACCTTCTTCTAAATCTATACGTTTTTCTAAACGTCTTTTTCTATTATAAGCATAAGTAGAAATCATCTCTATAAAAATATCATATTCGTCATTTTCATTAATAACAAATAAAGCACCTTGATTTGCATCTAAATAATTTACTACTTTACTAACTAATTTTTCCGAAAGTTCTTTCAAATTATTTCCTCCTGCCCTTAGAACAGTATTAAATTCCGTTATTCCTTTTGTTGCCCAGTTTTCTTTTTCTTCTTTTATCTTTTTTATTTCCAGTTCTTTTTTGTTTTTAATTAAATTATTTTTTGTTATTAATAAATTTTTTCCTATGCTATCATGTTCACTTAAAATTTTTAAATCTATTTCTAAATTTTCATTTCCAATTTCTTTTATAAAATTTTCTTTCTCTCTAAAATTCTCTAGCATTTCATTAAATGCTTTATTAAATTCTCCAATTTCGTCATTAAAATTTGTAGGTAATTTTTCATTAAAATTACCATCTTTTATATGTTTTACAATTTTTTGCAAATTAAAAATTGGTTTTAAAACTTTATTTTTGATAAAAAAATAAAAAGCTATAAAAATTAAAATTACAATTATTACAGCAAAATCTCCAAGAATACCATAAAAATAACGCTTTTTTTCTAAAATATTTAGTTTTTTATCAAAATCTTTTTTTAAAATTAAAAACATTTCATTTATTATTTTTTCGGATTCCTTTAATTTTGTTTCATATTCTAAACCAAACAAAATATCTTTTTTAAAAAAAGTACTGTCTTTATTTTCTATATAATCAATAACAATTTTTTCTAGGTAAAAAATTGCTTCATTTTTTTCAGAAAATTCGTAAAATTTTTCAACAAATAATATAGAAAATTCTAATTTTTTCATATAATTTTCTATATTCAAATTATTTTTATAATTTTTTTCCCCTTTAAAAATATTATATATATCTAAATATTTATTTTTGTATTTTTCTCTTTTTGTTAAAAAAAAATACCTAACATTATCCGTTAAGTCTATAGAATAGTGTTCTAATTTTTCAATAAAAATATAAGATTTATGATATTTATTTCTATTATTTTTTATTTCTTCTCCAACTTTAAAAAAGTTATAAAAGGAAAATGTTAAAAAAAATATAGAAGTTAATATAACAAATATTGATATTATTCCAAAGTTTTTTATAGATATATTTTTCATTTTCATAATTTTTTTCAAAAAATGCTCAACATTTTAATTAAAATATTTTTTTTTCAAAAAAAGCAAATATTTTTTATTTTATTTAAAATAATTTTTTTTTTCAAAAAATGCCCAAAATTTTAATATTTTTTAATTTAAAAATTAAAATAATTTTTTTCAAAAAACGTCCAAAATTTTAATGTTTATTAATTAAAATAATTTTTTTCAAAAAACGTCCAAAATTTTAATGTTTATTAATTAAAATAATTTTTTTCAAAAAACGTCCAAAATTTTAATCTACATTAAATATTGGTGTTTAAAAAAAACACCTCCAATGTTATTTTTTTTTCAAAAACGATGAATTTTAAAAAGAATAAAAAATTCATCGTTTTTGTGTTTTTTTTTATGAGAAATTTAAAATTTGTTCTTCCAAAATTTTGATTTTTGTTTCAACATCTTTTTGTTTTTTTCTTTCCAAATTTACAATTTTATCCGGAGCATTTTTGACAAATTTTTCATTGTTCAATTTTTTAGAAACAGCCTTTAAAAAATTTTTCAAATGAAAAATATCTTTTTTCAAATATTCCACTTCTTTTTCTATATTAATTTTATCTTTTATAGGAATAAAAAATTCTGAAGTTTTTACAATGAACGAAATTCCATCAATTTTTTTATTTACTTTTTTTATTTTAGATAAATTACAAACTCTAAGAATTATATCATCAAAAGTATTATCATAAATTTTAGATTTTATAAATAATTCTAATGAATCCTTCTGATGAATATTTTTTTCAGCTCTAATTTTTCTTATATTAGAAATTACTCCTTTTATAATTTCAAATTGCTCAATAAAATTTTCATCAAAACTTGATACCTCTGGCATTTTTGAAATCATTATACTTTCACCATTTTTTCTTTCTTTTATTATATGCCAAATTTCTTCTGTAATAAAAGGCATAAATGGGTGTAAAATTTTCAATAATTTTTCAAAAAATTCTACAGTTGCAAAATATGTAATTTCATCTATACATTTTTGATAATCAGGTTTAACAATTTCTAAATACCAAGAGGAAAATTCATCCCAAAATAATTTATAAACTGTCATCAATGCTTCAGATAAGCGATATTCTTTAAATTGTTTATCTATTATAGAAATGGATTGATTTAATTTCTCATTAAACCAAAGAACAGCAATATTAGAATGTTGTGGTGGATGTTCAATATTTTCATCAATTTTCCAACTTTTTACAAGACGAAAGGCGTTCCAAATTTTATTTCCAAAATTTCTACCTTGCTCTGTCAAGCTTTCATCGAATAATAAATCTCCACCTGCTGGCGAACAAAATAACATTCCAACTCTAACTCCATCTGCACTGTATTTTTTCATTAAACTTATTGGATCTGGAGAGTTACCAAGAGATTTGGACATTTTTCGTTTTTGTTGGTCTCTAACTATTCCGGTAAAATAAACATTTTTAAAAGGTTTTTCTTTCAAATATTCATAACCAGCCATAGCCATACGAGCAACCCAAAAAAATATAATTTCCGGAGCCGTAACTAAATCATTGGTAGGATAATAATATTTTATTTCTTCATTATTTGGATATTTTATTCCGTCGAAAACAGAGATAGGCCATAGCCAAGATGAAAACCAAGTGTCAAAAACATCCTCATCTTGTTTTAAATGATTAATTTTTCCTTTAAAATTAAAATCTTTTTTTGCAATTTCATAAGCTTCAATTTTACTTTTTGCAATTACAAATTCTCCATTGGGCAAATAATACGCCGGAATACGATGTCCCCACAAAAGTTGTCTGGAAATATTCCAATCTCTAATATTTTCTAACCAGTGTCTGTAAGTATTTTTGTAATTTTTCGGATGAAATTTTATACTTTCATTCATTACATTTTTTAATGCTGGTTCTGATAATTTTTTCATTTTCAAAAACCATTGAACAGATAATTTCGGCTCAATTACAATATCTGTTCGCTCAGAAAAACCAACTTTATTAACATAATTTTCTTCTTTTAAAAAGAAATTTTTTTCTTTTAATTTTTCTATAATTAACTTACGAGCTTTAAAACGGTCTTCTCCGATGAAAAATTCAGCATTTTCATTTAAAGTTCCATCGTCGTTTAAAATATTTATATTTTCCAATTTATATTTTAACCCTAATTTATAATCGTTTAAATCGTGCGAAGGAGTAATTTTTAAAGCACCTGTTCCAAATTCTTTTTCAACATATTCATCGAAAATTATCGGAACTATTCTATTTACAAGAGGTATCATTGCTTTTTTTCCTTTCAAATGCAAAAATCTTTCGTCAGTAGGATTTACACAAACTGCAGTATCGCCGAGTATCGTTTCCGGACGAGTTGTTGCAATTGTTATTTTTTCATTTGTGGATTTACCATCTTCATCAATAATTTCATAATTTACATAATACAATTTAGATTCAATTTCTTTGTAAATTACTTCTTCGTCAGAAACAGCGGTTTTTGCTTTTGTATCCCAATTTATCATTCGAATACCTCTATAAACATAGCCTTTTTTATACAAATCGATAAAAACATCAATGACACTTTCTGACATATTTTTATCCATAGTAAATTTTGTTCTGTCCCAATCGCAAGAAGCTCCCAATTTTTTCAATTGCTCTAAAATAATTCCTCCGTGTTTTTCTGTCCATTTCCAGGCATGTTCCAAAAATTCCTCTCTACTTAGATTAGATTTTTCTATCCCCTGTAAAGCTAATTTTTTTACAACTTTTGCTTCTGTAGCTATGGAGGCGTGGTCTGTGCCTGGTACCCAACAGGCATTTTTTCCTTGCATTCTTGCTCTTCTAACCAGAACATCTTGAATAGTATTATTCAACATGTGTCCCATGTGTAAAACCCCAGTAACATTTGGTGGTGGAATTACTATGGTATAGGCTTCTTTTGTTTTATCAACCTCAGATTTAAAAAACCCATTTTTTAACCAGTAAGAATACCATTTATCTTCTATCAAAGATGGATCATATTTAATGGAATATTGCATTTCTTTGTAATTTTTATTACAAAAATAAAAATAAATTTTAAATAAAAAAAATTTTTTTTATTTAAAATTAAAAAATGTTAAAAATTTTGGCATTTTTTGAAAAAAATTTTTTCAAAAAATGCCAAAATTTTAATAATTTTATTTTGTATCAAATAATTTTTTAATAATTTCTTCTATTTTAATATTTTCTGCATCTGCTTTATAATTTTTCACTATTCTATGTCTTAAAATAGGCATAGCAACTTTTTTAACATCTTCTATATCAGGCGAATACTTGCCTTCTAAAACAGCATGAGTTTTCGCTGCGATTACAAGATATTGAGAAGCACGAGGTCCAGCGCCCCAATTCAAATATTTATTTGCAAAATTATGTCCGAGTTTTGTATTTGGTCTTGTTTTACTTGCAAGTTCAACAGCGTAACGCAAAACATTATCATTAATAGGAATACGTTGAATTAAATTTTGATAAAAAATTATTTCTTCTGCAGAAATAATTTTTTTTAGTTCTATTTTTCTCTGGGAAGTTGTATTTTTTACTATGGTTATTTCATCTTCAAAATTAGGATAATCCAGATAAATATTAAACATAAAACGGTCCAATTGAGCTTCCGGAAGCGGATAAGTTCCTTCTTGTTCTATTGGATTTTGTGTTGCAAGAACGAAAAAAGGTTCATTTAATTTATAATGTTTTCCTGCTGTTGTTACAGAATGTTCTTGCATAGCCTCCAAAAGAGCAGATTGAGTTTTTGGCGGAGTTCTGTTAATTTCATCGGCAAGTATAATATTTGAAAATAATGGACCTTTAATAAATTGAAATTGTTTTTTCTCATCTAAAATTTCACTGCCAATTATATCAGATGGCATTAAATCCGGAGTAAATTGTATCCTATTATAATTCAAACCAAGAGTTTTTGCTAATGTGTTGATTAACAAAGTTTTTGCTAAACCCGGAACTCCTATCAATAAACAATGTCCATTACTAAAAATAGAAATTAAAACTTCTTTTATAATTTCATCTTGTCCAAAAATCACCTTCTTAATCTCATTAAAAAGGTCTTGGTAAGATTTTCGTAAACTTTCAACTGCTTCTTTATCGTTTTTGAAATTCATTTTAAATTTTTTTTTACAAAAATATTTATTTTTTTAAAAATTAAAAAAATAATATTTTATATTTTTTATCGTTTTAAAAATTAAAAAATTTATAATTTTAATAATGAATAATTTAAAAAAAGTTTTATTTATTTTAATATTTTTAATGAAAGGTGTTTTTAGTTTTTCGCAGGTTGGCGGAGATAACACTTACGAATTTTTAAATTTAACAAATTCGGCACGTGTTGCCTCTTTGGGAGGCAATCAAATTTCTATAAAAGATAATGATTTGAATTTTGTTTTTCATAATCCAGCATTATTAAATGCGGAAATGGATAAAAATATAGTTCTAAACTATGTAAATTATTTTGCAGATATTAATTATTATTATGTCGCTTACGCTCAGAAATTTGATAGTATAGGAAATTTTGCTTTTGGAATTCACCATATTAATTATGGCGATTTTCAAGGTACAGATGAAACTGGACGAAAAACAAAAGATTTTTCATCTTCAGAATATGCTTTTAATTTGTTTTATTCGAGGGAAATTTTAGATAGTTTATTTACTGTTGGCATGAATTTAAAACCTATTTATTCTGTTTTAGAAAATTATGTATCTTATGGAATAAGTTCAGATTTTGGAATTACTTATGATAATGTTAAAAAATTATTCACTGCAAGTGTTGTTTTGAAAAATATAGGAACACAGATAAAACCTTATTATTCATCGCATTATGAGGATTTACCTTTTGATATACAAATTGGAATTACAAAAAAATTAGAAAAAGCACCATTTCGTTTTTCATTTTTATTTCATCATTTAAATAAATTAGATATGACTTATAAAAATCCAAATGAAAAAAATAAAGATAATTTTTTTGAAGAAAATACAGAAAAAGATGAAGAAATTTGGTGGGAAGATGCTGGTGATAAAATTTTACGTCATTTTATTTTAGGTATCGAATTTTTACCATCAGACAATTTTTTTATTTCCGCTGGTTATAATTATCAAAGAAGGGAAGAATTAAAATTAGAAACAAAATCTGGAATGACAGGAATATCTTTTGGTTTTGGAGTGAGAATTTCAAGATTTCAATTTTCTTATGCCAGAGCAATTTATCATGTTGCTGGTGCTTCAAATCATTTTTCTTTCAGTGTTAATTTTAATAAAAAAAGATTGTAATTAAAAAAAAATAAAAATATTAAAATTTTGGACGAATTATGAAAAAAATATTTTTTAATTTTAAAAATAAAAAACATTAAAATTTTGAACGAATTAAAAAAATATTAAAATTTTTGGACGTTTTTTTGAAAAAAGATTTTTTTTAATTTCAAAATTAAAAAACATTAAAATTTTGGACGAATTATGAAAAAACATTTTTTTAATTTTGAAATTATAAAAATATTAAAATTTTGGACGAATTATGAAAAAACATTTTTTAATTGAAATTTAAAAAATGTTAAAATTTTGGACGTTTTTTTGAAAAAATTTTTTTTAATTTCAAATTTAAAAAATATTAAAATTTTGGACGATTTTTGAAAAAAATTTTTTTAATTTTGAAATTATAAAAATATTAAAATTTTGGACGATTTTTGAAAAAAATTTTTTTTAATTTTGAAATTATAAAAATATTAAAATTTTGGACGAATTATGAAAAAACATTTTTTTAATTGAAATTTAAAAAATATTAAAATTTTGGACGAATTATGAAAAAACATTTTTTTAATTGAAATTTAAAAAATATTAAAATTTTGGACGAATTATGAAAAAACATTTTTTTAATTGAAATTT
>JAOZVH010000188.1 GCA_029938235.1 Bacteroidales bacterium | reverse complement strand
TTTCAAATTCATTTTTTTTATAAAATTTTTTCAAAATTCATTCAAAATTTTAATATTTTTAATTTCAAAATTAGTTCAAAATTTTAATATTTTTAATTTTGAAATTAAAAAAAATTTTTCAAAAAAAACGGCATTTTTTTAGTGATTTTTTATAATTTAAAAAAACAAATATTTTATATAATTTTACCAATTATCATTTCATCTTTTAATGCTGGTAAACTTGGTTTTCTATTATAAATTTTATAAAATAATTTTTCAATTTTTATTTCCTTTTCTTTTATTTTTTTGATTTCTTTCATCCATTGAACCATTCGTTTATAAATTTTTCTATTCTTATCATAAGAATTTATGATAGATAAACATCTATTTTCCACCATAGAAATACATTCATCTGGAAAAATATTTATTATTGGTTCTATAATTTTTTCAAAATTATAAGAATAATTATCTTCTTTTTTTGCAATTTCTAAAATATCTTTATAACGTTTTTCAAATTCCAATATTTGAATATGAAAAACGTCATAAACATAAAATTTTCTCTGAATTTTTTTTATAAAAATATTTTTATCTTTTTCGTTCAAATATTCTCGCAATTTTTTATAATATTTTAAACTGGCACTTTCAATTACATAATTTTTTAATGCAGAAATATAAAGTTCTAATTCTGTTTCTTTATTCAAATTATTTATCAAATAAAAATCAAATTTATTTGCCCAATTTTTAAAAGAAAATTTTGCTAAAATATTAAAACTTTTCTCGTCAGATTTTTCTTTATATTTTTCTAATAACTCTTTTGCAACAACTTCCTCTCTATGTGCAAATTTTTTTGCTGTTTTTAACCATAATTTTTCATCTTCTAAAATTTTAGAAATTTTTAAAATTATAAAAACCATACTTTTAATTTCCAAATTATTTTTTTTAATTAAATTGTAAAAAACTTTTGCAACTTTTTTAGAGACAATTAATTTCATAAGAATATCTCTTAAATCTAAGAAACTATAAAGCGGAATATTTTTTTCCTTTTTGGAATATAAATCTTCGTGATGCTTAAACCTGTCAATTACCAAATTTATAACTTCCAAAATATTTTCGTCAGAATTTATTGTATCAATTAAATTATTTTTGAAATCAGAAAACTTCTCCAATAAAAATGATTTAACAGTATCGTTATAATTTTCACAAAAAATTTCATTTTCGTCTTTTTCTGGGTCTGGTAAATTTTGTGTACCTTCATAAATAGAAAGAATAATTCTAAAGGCATCTAATAAATTTCCTTTTTTCAAAAATTCAAAACTTTTATTAACATAAAAATCGAATGCGTCCAAAATAATATTATCAGCAGTATTGTGATAAGCTTCATAATCATCATAATAATCATTATAATTATTATAATAAATCTTATCTTCTAAATTATTGAAATTTAAAGATGAAAATTTATTATAAATGTCATCTTTCAATTTGTTAATATCAACCCCTATAATTTTATCTAAATTATCAGATTTACCATTTATAAAAACAAGAAATTGACTTTGTAAATCTGAATTTTTTTCGAGAATTTGTTTTAAAAAAGATATTTTTTTATCTTTGTTTGCATTTTTAAATTCTTTTAAAAATATTTTTTTATTTAATTTGCTCGGATAATTTGAAATATGATTTTCCTCATATTCGCCATTTAATATTGCAATTGACATTGCAATTTTATGTTTACAAATTCCAGAATAATCATAAGGGCAAGTGCAGGAAAAATTTAGTTCTTCTCCAATTATTTTAAGAGTAACTTTATATCTGTATGTTCCAAAAATAAAACATTCAAAAGTATCAAAAGCTTCACCTTTTATTTTTTTAAGCTCTTCAACCATTCCATTATCATAATAATCTCTTCCCCTTGTAAAACTTTGCTGTGAAGAAATTGCTCTAATATCTTTTAAATAAAAAAAATTTTTCATTAGAATAAATTAATAATTTTCAATAAAAATTAAAAATAATTTATTTTTAATAATATGAAAATAAAAAGTACGTTATTAAAAATAAAATTTAAATTTGCAATTGCAAAAATTAAAAAAAAAAATGATGATTAGAAAAGAATTTTTTATTATATTAATTTTGATAAGTTTATTAAACAATAATTTTTCTTACTCACAAATCACAACCGGAGAGCTGACCGGAGAACAAAATGTTATTTCTTCTGCTGTCCCATTTTTAATGATCGCACCTGATTCACGTTCCGGAGCGATGGGCGATGTTGGAGCAGCAACAAAACCAGACGCTAATTCTTTACATTGGAACCCAGCAAAATATGCTTTTATTAAAAGAGATTTTGGAGTTTCAATTTCTTATACACCTTGGTTGAAAGCACTTGTTGATGACATAGGTTTATCTTATTTATCTGCATATAAAAGAATAGACGACAAACAAGCTTTTGCTTTATCTTTATTATATTTTTCATTAGGAAGCATTACGTTTACTGATATTAACGGCAGTACTTTGAGAGATTATGAACCTAAGGAGCTTTCTGTAGATTTAGCATATTCAAGAAAACTTGGAGAGAGAATTTCTGGTGGACTTGCAGGACGTTATATTTATTCTAATTTAACCGGAGGAATTGGAAGTAGTGGAAGTGATACAAAACCCGGAAATGCCATTGCAATGGACGTTTCTACTTATTATGAAAATTCTGATTTAAGCATTGGAAAAACAGATTTAACATGGTCTTGGGGACTTGTTATTTCTAACATAGGAAATAAAATTTCTTATTCTGAAGAAGAATCATCTTTTTTACCTGCAAATTTAAGATTAGGAACAGCTTTTACCGTTGATATAGATGAATTTAATTCCATCTCTATCGCAACAGATATTAATAAATTACTTGTGCCAACACCAGCAAAATATGAAGAAGATGAAAACGGTGATCTAGTAGTAGCAAAAGGAAAAGATAATGATGTATCAGTAGTTTCCGGAATGATGAATTCTTTTAATGATGCTCCGAATGGTATGAGCGAAGAATTTAAAGAATTGACATATTCTTTTGGTTTAGAATATTTGTATAATGAGCAATTTGCAATTAGAGGAGGATATTTCCACGAAGATGCAACAAAAGGAAACCGTAAATATTACACTATGGGAGTTGGTATAAAATTAAGTGTTTTTAGTTTAGATTTTTCTTATTTAATACCAACAGAAGCACATAATCCATTGGAAAATACATTGAGATTTTCTTTAAATTTCAATTTCGAAGGTTTTCCAAAGCAAGAATTTTTAGAATAAAAAAATTTTTTATTAAAAAAATCATAAATTTTAAAAATTTATGATTTTTTTTATTTAAAATTTTTTAAAGCCGATAATTTCTCTAACTTCTTTAATTGTTTTTTGTGCACTAATTTTTGCTTTTTCTTGTCCGTTTTTTACAACTTTTCTTAAATATGCTTCGTTGTGATAAAGTTCAAGAATTTTTTCTCTTATTGGAGTGGTAAATTTTATAATATCTTCTGCCATTTGTTTTTTCATATCGCCGTAACGAATTTCACAGTTTGCATATTTTTCTTTGAAAAACATTAAAGTTTCTTTTTCCGAAACAACTTCCATTATTGTAAATAAGTTTTTTATTGGTTCAGAAACTTCTTGATTTTTTCTTTTGGGACCACTATCTGTAACTGCTCGCATAACTTTTTTCTTTATAATTTTTGCGTCGTCCATTAAAAAAACTCCATTTCCTTCGGATTTCCCCATTTTTCCTGTTCCGTCGAGACCGGGAATTTTTATTAATTTTTCACCAAAATTATATGGATAAGGCTCTTTGAAATAATTTACATTGTACATTCGATTGAAACGTTTTGCAAATTTTCTACACATTTCAAGATGTTGCTCTTGATCTTTTCCAACTGGAACTTGCAAAGCATTATGAATTAAAATATCTGCCGCCATCAAAACAGGATAAGTTAATAAACCAGCATTTACATTATCAGATTGTTTTCTAATTTTGTCTTTGAAAGATGCAGTTCTTTCTAACTCTCCAATATATGCGTTCATATTTAATAACAAATATAATTCTGCAGTTTCCGGAAGGTCGCTTTGCAAATAAATGGTAGATTTTTCTGGGTCTATTCCGGAAGCAAGATATTCAACAAGAACTTGTTTTACATTAGAATGTAAATCTTTTGGATTTGGATGCGTTGTCAAAGAGTGATAATCCGCAATAAAAAAATAACAATTATTTTTTTCTTGCATTTTTTTAAAATTTTTCATCGCACCAAAATAATTTCCAAGATGCAAATTTCCCGTAGAACGTATGCCACTAACAACTGTTGTCATAATTTTTTTATAAATTATTTTTTAATAAAAATTTTTTCAAAAAACGTAAATTTTTTATAATTTAATTTATTAAAATAAAATTTTTTTCAAAAAAACACCAATTTTTTATGATTTTTTTTCAAAAAATTCCAAAAAATTTTAAAAGATTACACCAATGTTTGATTCTAAACATTGGTGTTCAAAAAAACCTCCAATGTTGTTTTGTCGAAAATTATTAAAATTTTGGGCAATTTTTGAAAAAAAATTTTTTTTTAAATAAAATCATTAAAATTTTAGCATTTTATTGAAAAATATTTTTTTATTGATTTTGAAAATCATTAAAGTTTTGGCATTTTTTTGAATAATTATTTTTTATTAATAAAAAATTAATTATTTTTGTTTTTTTTTAAAACAATTTTTGTAAAAAAATTTAATTAAAAATTATGCCAAAAGGATTTTATAATGTTCCAATAGCTGAGAACGAGCCCATTTTAAATTATTTACCAGACAGCTCTGAAAAAAAAGAACTGAAAAAAGTAATTGAAGAATTCCGTTCTGAAGAGATAGAAATTCCTATGTATATAGGTGGCAAAGAGGTCAAGACAGGAAATTTAGAAAGAATATTCCCGCCACACGACATCAAACATACTCTTGGATATTATCATAAAGGAGAAACAAAACATATAAAAGATGCGATAAGTGCTTCCTTAGAAGCTCGTGAAAAATGGGCAAATATATCTTGGGAACATAGAGCATCTATTTTCTTAAAAGCTGCTGATTTAATTGCTGGACCATACAGAGCAAAAATAAATGCTGCAACTATGTTGGGACAGTCTAAAAATGTGTTTCAAGCTGAAATAGATGCTGCTTGCGAGTTGATAGATTTTTTGAAATTCAATGTTGAATTTATGGCGGAAATTTATCGTCAGCAACCAGAATCGTCTCCGCAAATATGGAATAGATTAGAACAAAGACCATTAGAAGGTTTTGTGTTTGCTTTAACACCTTTTAATTTCACTTCCATTGCTGGAAATTTACCTTCGGCTCCTGCTCTAATGGGAAACGTTGTTGTATGGAAACCTTCTCGTACAGCGGTTTATTCGGCAAAAGTAATTATGGACGTTTTTAAAGAAGCTGGACTTCCGGACGGAGTAATTAATTTAGTTTATGTTTCCGGACAAGCAGCTGGAAAAGAAATTTTTAGTCATAGTGATTTTGCCGGAATACATTTTACTGGATCTACAGCTGTTTTTCAAAATATTTGGAAAACCATAGGAGAAAATATTTATAAATATAAGACTTATCCGAGAATAGTTGGTGAAACCGGAGGAAAAGATTTTGTTTTTGCTGAGAAAACTTCAAAAACAAAGGAACTTTCAACTGCGCTTTCCAGAGGTGCTTTTGAATATCAAGGACAAAAATGTTCTGCTGCTTCACGTGCTTATATTCCTTCAAATATTTGGGAAGAAGTAAAAAATTATTTAATTGATGATGTAAAATCTTTTAAAATGGGAACTCCGGAAGATTTCACTAATTTCATCAATGCTGTAATTGACGAATATACTTTCGATAAACTTGCTCGTTTTATTGACGACGCAAAAAAAAGCGACGAAACAGAAATTATTGTAGGTGGAAATTATGACAAATCTAAAGGTTATTTTATAGAGCCAACTGTAATAGTTACAAAAAATCCAAAATATATAACTATGGAAGAAGAGTTATTTGGACCAGTTTTGACTATTTATGTTTATGACGAAAATAAAACAGAAGAAACATTAGATATTTTAAATGAAACATCTATTTATGCTTTGACAGGTGCGATCTTTTCACAAGATAGATATTTCATAGAATATGCAACGAAAAAACTTGCCAATTGTGCAGGTAATTTTTACATAAATGATAAACCAACAGGTGCAGTAGTTGGACAACAGCCATTTGGAGGAGCAAGAGGTTCCGGAACAAATGATAAAGCGGGTTCTATGATTAATTTACTTCGTTGGGTTTCGCCACGTACAATCAAAGAAAATTTCGTTCCGCCAACAGATTACAGATACCCTTTTCTTGATGAAGAATAGATAATGAAATTTTTTTTAATGAGAAATGTTGAATAAATTATTCAGCATTTCTCATTAAAATGTATTTTTTAAATTTAAAAATTCGTAAAAAATCGGCATTTTTTTCAAAAAAATTTTTTTTTAATTCAAATAAAAAACCGTAAAATTTTGGCATTTTTTGAAAAAAAAATTTTAAAAATTCAAATGAAAAAATCGTAAAATTTTGGCATTTTTTGAGAAAAAATTTTGGCTATCGAACTTTTTTGTGGTGAGAATTTTTTTCATAATAAAATTGTGAAAAATTTGTGTTTTTTTCAAAATATTTTTTAAAAATTCTCATTCCAAATTTTCATTAAAACGTTAATAATCAATACTTTATAGTGCGATGCAACGAAATCAAGCGTGGACG
>JAOZVH010000187.1 GCA_029938235.1 Bacteroidales bacterium | reverse complement strand
CCTTTCCTTGTCCAAGATTGAAATACATTATACTTATGGAAATTACTTTTTTAACCTCTTTAAATTTCTTGCCAACTTCCATGTTTTCTATAATTACTTTACTGCTGCCAAACAAAACTCTTTCTAAATAACTGCTCTCGTAATTATTTTGAATTTCTATGATAATTTTTCTTCCGTGTCCATATTTTACCAAAAGATCAACCCTATTGAATTTATCTATACTATTTTCTTGATTACTTTCGCTTTCCAATAATTCAACAACTTCTATATCGTCGTCATTTAATAAAGCACTTAAAAAACCTTCCAGAATATCAAAATTTATTTTCTCTCTAAGAATATTTTTCATTGCCCAATCAAAACGAATCAATTTGCTTTTTTCTTCTTTCATAAATTTTATTTTAATAATTATCAAAAATAAATTTTAATGTTTTTATAAAAAAATTTTTTATAAAATCGTCCAAAATTTTAATGTTTTTATAAAAAAAAATTTTTATTAAAAAAACGCATTTTTTTAATAAAAAATTATTTTACAATTTTTTCTTTTTTCTCTAAACATTTGAATTCTTTTTTCTGTTATTTTTGTGTTATAAATTTCTAAAATTTTCAAATTTTCTAAATTAAAAATATATTTTAATTTAGAAATTTCTGTTCTGGAACAATTTAATTTTTCTAATTTTTTTAGATTTTCTAATGCTTTCAAATTTGAAATTTTTGTTCCTGCACAATTTAAATTTTTTAAATTTTTTGCAAATTTTAAATCTTTTAAGTTAGAAATTTTTGTGTCTGAGCAATCTAAGGAATCTAAATTTTTTAAAAATTCTAAATTCTTAAAACTTTTTATTGGACTTTTGGAACATTTTAAAACTCGTAAAAATTTCAATTCAGAAATTTCTTCTAAATTTTTTATTGCAGTTTTATCAAAATATAATTCTTCCAGAAGAAAGAATTTTTTCAAAAAATATAAATTTTTTATTTCATAATTGTTTGAAAATTCTAAATTTTTTGAACTCACGATTTTATGTAAAATTTTTTTATTAATTTTTCCCGAATATTTTAAATTATCTCTAAAAATATTTTTCCAATAAATAGGTAAATTTTCCCAAAATTTAAAAAGTTTTTCTGTTTGATAAATTAATAAACAATTTTCATGAGATGAAATAAAAGAAATTGCAACAGAATCAGAAATCATAGAATTATCTAAATAAAATAATTTTAAATTTTTAAAAGAACTTTTTTCTGTCGGCAAACTTTTAACTTTACAAAATTCGAAATTTATTTCTTTTAAATTTTGTAAATTTTTTATCATTTCTAAATCTTTAACAAATGTGTTTTTACAATTTAAATAATAAAGTTTTGAAAGATGTGATAATGCAGAAATATTATTTATTTGTGTTCCGGAAATATTTATTTTTAAAATATTTTTCAATTTCCTTAGTGGAAATAAATTTTTAATTTTTGTATTTTCTATGTTCAATTCTTTCAAATTAAAAAAAACATCCAAATTTTTTAAATTAATAATTTCAAAATTATTAGCAATATTTATTAATTTGGAATTAGTAATTTTTTGTAAATTTTCTTTTGTCTGTTCATCTTTAAAATTATCAAATTTTTTAAAAACTTTTTTCCATTCTGGATTTAATTTATTCCACCATTTTTGCAATTTTTCTGTCCTAAAAATCACCAAAGAGTTAGAATATAAATCCATAAATTTAAAAGCATTTATTTCATCAATAAAAGTTTTATCACAATAAATTTTTTGAATACTTTTTAAATTCTTCAAATTTTTTAAATCTCTTATTTTTGTGCTGTCGCAAAATAAATTTTCTAAATTTTCTAAATTTCCAATATGTTTTAAATTATCTACATTTGTGTAAGAAATATTTAAAATTTCAATTTTTTTTAAATTTTTTAAATTTTCTAAATTTTTAATGTTTGTTTTTGAAGCATTTATTCTTTTTAAATTTTTTAATTCTTCCAAGAATTTAAAATTTTTTAATTTATTTTTCGAAAAATTTATTTCCTCCATAGATGTAAAATATTTTAAATATTCCAAGTTTTCTAAATTTTTATTAGACGAAATATCAAGAAATTTTAAATTTTTCAAATATTCCATTCTTTTAAAATTTTTAATTTTTGTATTTGAAAGATATAAAATTTCTAATTTTATAGAATTTCTTAAACCATAAATATTTTCAATATTTGTATTAGAACAATTCAATTTTTCTAAATTAGAAAATTTTTTTAATGCTTTTAAATTTTTAATTTCTTTATTATTTGAAATATTAATTTCTTTTTTTTCCAAAAACTTTTTTATGTCGTGAATAAAAAAACTATCACAAACAATAAAAGTGTCATTTATTGAAATTATCACAGTGTCGGCAAAAAATAAATTTTTATTATTTAAAATACTATCCTCTAAATATTCTGGTTTAAATTTTTTATTTTTTATTTTCTTTAAAAAAATCGCCTTTTTTTGAAAAAAATTTTTTTTTAAAGAATCAGAAAGTGTTGTGTCATTTTTTTCAAAAAAAATCGTCATTTTTTCAAAAAATTTTTTTTCTAATGAATCAGAATAAATTTTATTCTTTTTAGAGATAAAAAGATTTTCTAATGAATCATAATAAATAATTTTTTCAATTTTTTTTAAATTAATTAAAGTATCTCCGAAATTTGCTGTGTCATTTATTTGTAACAGTTCGCTAATTTTTAAAGTGTCATTAATTCTTAAATTTTTTCCAATGAATTTTTTCCACGAAATATCTATATTTTTCCAATAATTTTTCAAATTTTCATCACTATTCAATTTTGTCGTATAAATACTTGCAATTTTTAGTTCTTCATTTTCTATATCTAAATTAATTTCCACATAACGATTTTTATTAAAAACAATTTTATTCCCATTCAAATCAATTGCATCTAAATTTCTATTAAAATTCACTTTGAAAAAAATCTTATCTTTATCATTTATAAAATGATTTATTTTTATATTTTGAAAAACAAATTTGCAATTTTTGAAAAAAAAATTTATATCTCTCAAATAATTTACAATATTTTTATTTACAATAATTTTTCTATTTGTATCCAAATCGTCTTCAATTTGAACTTCATCATTTAAAAAAATTTTTTTGTAAGTTTCATTGAAAATTATTCTTTTACTTTTCAATGAAGTTTTTTCATCTCCAATTGTATTCAAAGTAAATTCCAACACAGAAATAATTTCTTTTACTTCTTCTTTATAAGTTTCAATTTCTTCTTTTGAAATTATGTTTTTTTTTTGTGAAAAAACATTTTGTTTAAAAAATAAAATTAAAAATAAAACAAAAAATAAATTAAAAATTTTCATGACAAATTTTTTTCATAAAATTAAATTTCTCATATAAATCTATTTTTTTTAAATCAGAGATTAACCATCCAGAATTATAAGTTAATCTATTAAAATAAGAAACCTCAAAATACCAGTTTTCAATTTGAAAAAAGTGGAATTTTAATTCTTTTACATATTTAAAATATAAATTTCCTTTTTTTACTTCGTAAAGAAATAAAGTTAAAAGGTCTGTTTTATATTTTCTATGTGCGTAATATTCAGCACTTCTGTAATTATCATTTAAAAATCTTCCAAGATTCATAAATTCCAATTCGTGGCTCAGCGGATGTATAAATTTATTAATTTGCGGTTCATTTTTGTGAAAGAAAAAATTATCAAAATCTTCAAAATAAATATTTTTCAATACCCAATTTGAACCGATTTTTTCCTCTTGTAATTTTAAAATTAAAGTAATTTTTACTTCGCTTTTATTATTATACAAAAAAACAGCATTTGCTTCTGCAACCCATTCTCCTCCGTGAAAATCTAAATAAACATTATTTGAAGAATTTATGTAATTAACAAATTCATCTTTCATATCTTTCGAAATATCTATATTTTCTTTTGCAAATAAATTATAAATATATTGCCTTCGCATCCAGTTATTTTGTCTATAAATTGGACTGTTTCTGTCGTATTTTTCACCTCTTTTATCTTCTTCGTTGTTAAATCTACTTATAAATTGTGCCAATTGCTTTGTCTGTGAAAACAATAATTTCTCTGTAAAACTATCATTTTGTTTCCATTGAGAAATTGAAACTAAGGGATACAAAAATAGGAATAAATAAAAAATATATTTTTTTTTCATTTTTTAAAATTAAAATTTTTTACAAAATATTAAAAATTATTTTTTTTGCAAAAAAAATAAAAAAAAAACAAATTCCTTATTTCTCATTAATTCCATGTTTTGTGTGTATAAATTTTTTGTTTGCACCTTTTATTTTTAAAATAGAAAAAAGCATTAGGAAAAAACTTTTCGGCAAAATTAAAATTGCAAAAAGAGTTCTTTTATTATAAAATTTTTTTGGTATTGAAAATAAAAAAGATAGAACTGTGAAAGCCCAAATAATTAGCCAGAATTTAAAATAAAATGGAAAAATATCAATATCAAATAAAATTAAAACACTTCCTAAAAAAACAATTAAACTTAAAATTCCAATTAAAATAATACGTGGAATTTGTATCATCTGATAAACTTTATCAAAATAATCAAAATTTCCTTTGAAAAACAAATGTTTTAAACCAGAAAAAAAATGTCTTTTGAAATAAATTAATTGTGCAGAAACCCATCTTCTTCTTTGATTTACAAAAACATCAGATTTTTGAACTTTTTCATCATAAACTAAAGCATTATGTAAATATTCTATTTTTTCACCATCTCTTAAAAAATTTAATTCCAGTTCCTTATCAAAACCACCTATAGCTTTTATTTTTTTCATTGTATTTTTGAAAAATATATAATCGAAAGCCATTCCTGAACCTATCAAAGCAGAGGAAAAACCTAAAATTCTATGTCCTTTTCTAAAAATATGATTGTTAATTTCTTCGCTTATTGCGTCTAATATAGAAAAATTAGTGTTTAAATTTTTCGCAACTCTGTGTGCCTGTATGATTTTAAAATTTCCTTCGAAAGCAGAATTAATTTTTTTCAAAAAATTTTTTTCCATTAAATTATCAGCGTCCAGAACTAAGGCAATTTCATAATTATCTCCAATAATATCCATCGCTTTATTTAAAGCTTTTGATTTTGTGCTTTTTTCAAAAACAACTTCTATAATTCTAATTGGTAATTTTTTTAATTTTTCTATAGTTTTTTTCTGGAAAGAGTCCGCAATTACAATAATTTCAAATAAATTTAATTGATAATTTTGTTTTAAAGCGTTCTTAGCAACATCAAAAATTACTGTGTCTTCTTTGTAAGCAGGAATTAATACAGCAAATTTACGTTTTCTTTTTGCTTTTTTTTCAAAAACTTGATAAGGAAATAAACCTGCAAAAGAAAATACAAGAATATAAAATACAGAAAATGTAAAGTAAAATAATAATATTATCTCTAAAATTTTTAATAAAAACATATTTAAATTTTTTATAAAAAAAAAATTTTTTAAAAAAACGACGTTTTTTTTAATATTTAAAAATAAAAAAATTTTTTTTCATAAAAATAATAATTTTAAAATTAAAAAAAAATTGCTAATTATGAAAAAAAAAATTTTTATTCCTCTGATTATTTCTATAATTTTTGTTATTTTTTCTTGTGTAACAAAAAGAATTAGACCTATTGATAAGGTTAATTTATCTTTTCTTTACAATCCAAGTTCAAGTAATTTGCATCCAAGTTTTAAAATTTTTCACAGAAATGATAGTTTATCTTTACTTTTTTTTAAAATTTATCCTTCTGAATTTTTATTTAGAAAAGACTACGATACAATTTCAAAGGCAAAAATTAAAATTTCTTATAAATTGTTAACTTCATTTTCAAATAATAATATTTTAGACAGCTCCAGTGTAATTTTATCATTAGAAAAAGGTGAAAACTCTAAAGAATTTACCTCTTTTTTAAAAATAAATGCTCCTTTTCCTCAAAAATATCTTTTGCAAGTTGAAGTGAAAGACTTAAATAGGAAAATTATAACTAAAAAATTTCTTGTTTTTGATAAGTCAAACGAAATTAATTATCAAAATTTTTCTTTTTTAAATAAATATAAAACACCGAAATTTCATAATTTTGTAAAAAAAAATGATACTTTTTATATTGCTTTCAAAAGAAAAAAAATTGATAAATTGTATATAAAATATTATAAAAATAATTTTTCTGTTTCTTCTGCTCCGTATTCTCAGAGGAATTTACAAGATATTGCTTATGAAGAAATTAAAGAAGTAAAATATAATAAAAATTTAGCTTTTTCTTTTGAAAAAGAAGGTTGTTTTTTAATACAAACCGATAAAAATTCTTCTGATGGTTTATTGATAATAAATTATGGTAATAGTTTTCCTTTTGTTAAAAAAGCAAAAAATATGTTCTTTCCATTAGAATATTTAGCTTCAAAAAAAGAATTTGAAAATTTTAATAATAATGATTATAAAAAAGAAATTGTAGATAAATTTTGGTTGCAAGCAACAGGAAACTTAGAACGAGCAAAAGAACTAATAAGAATATATTACACCAGAGTTTTTTGGTCGAACTTATATTTTTCAACTTATAAAGAAGGATGGAAAACTGACAGAGGAATGGTTTATTTAATTTATGGCATTCCAACGAAAATTTTGAAATCTGAACTTTATGAAAAATGGATTTATGGGAAAAAATATTCTCCTAAATATATGAATTTTATTTTCAAAAAAAATGAAAAATCTATTTCTTATAATGACTATAATTTAATACCAAATCCAAAAAAAGAAAATTGGTTAGAAGCAATAGACACTTGGCGAAATGGA
>JAOZVH010000028.1:12135-22698 GCA_029938235.1 Bacteroidales bacterium | reverse complement strand
TTTTTTTAATTAAAATTTAAAAAATATTAAAATTTTGGACTAATTTTAAAAAAATTTTTTTATTTTTAAATTAAAAAACATTAAAATTTTGGACATTAAAAAAAAAATTTTTTTTTATTTTAAATTAAAAAAATATTAAAATTTTCACGATTTTTTGAAAAAAATTTTTTTATTTTAAAATTAAAAAATGTTAAAATTTTCACGTTTTTTGAAAAAATTTTTTTTATTTCAAAAATAAAAAATATTAAAATTTTGAACGATTTATTAAAAAAAATTTTTTTTAATAATTTTTTTTATTTTTGTAAAAAAATTAGAAATATTTTATGAAATTCGGAAAAATAAATATAAAAAATTATAAAATACTTAAAAATCTAAAATTAGATTTTACAGATAAAAAAGGCAAAGTTTTAGATATTGTAGTTTTGGCTGGTTTAAATGGAACTGGCAAAACAAGTATCTTAGAATATTTAAAAGAAAAATTATTAATAGAAAATAAACTTTCTATTAATAATAAAATAGCAATAATAACAGTAGAAAAAGGTATTGATGATGGTACATCATTTATGTATTTTCCTGCTAATTATCTTTCTGTAGGATTTTTTTCTGATTCTCATAAAAATAAAAATGATATTTTTTTAAAATCCATTATAAAATATATAGATAAATTAGTCTTTGATGAAAATAAAAATCCACAAGATGCTTATTCAGAAATACGTAATATTTTCAATAATATTTATAAAAATTTTGATTTAAAATTTCGGTTTTCTAACCTTGACAGAAATAGAGATCTCTTTTTTATTAATGAGCAAAATGTAAAAATTAAATTAGAAGAATTGTCAAAAGGAGAACAAGAATTAATACAACGGACATTTACTCTTTATTTAAGAAATATAAAAGATGGATTAATTTTAATAGATGAGCCGGATGCTTCTTTACATCCCATTTGGCAAAAATATTTATTAGAAATTTATAGAAGTTTTGCAAAACAGAATAATAACCAAATTATTTTAGCGACGCATTCGCCTTTTGTCATTGCTTCTGCGAAAGCTGAAGAAGTTTTTTTATTACAAACAAATAAAGAGGGAAATATAACAGTTTCAAATCCCAAATATTCAAAAGGTCATTCTATCTCTTATATTCTTTCAGAAATCATGAATACTGATTTTCGTAATAATGAAATAGTAGAGGATTATTTATCTTTGGTGAGAGAGGGAAAACACAAAAGTGAAAAAGGTCAAAAATTAAAAAAAGAACTTGATGAATTATTAGACCCAAATAGTGACGAAGCAATAATGGTTGATTTTAGTTTGAGACGTTTTAAAGCTATTGGTAGATGAGAAAAATAGAAAAATTATCAATTTCTGAAAAAACAACAGATTATTTAGAAAAACGTAAAAAAGAAGCAAAAAAATTTAATTTGAATAAAAAGGCTAGAAAAGAAATTATTAGTAAATTAAAATCTTCTCAAAAAGATCTTTGTTGTTATTGTGAGTGTAGAATAAATTATAAAAACCAACATATAGAACATTTTTTTGAACAAAAAACACATAAAGATTTAATTTTTGATTATCCAAATAATTTATTTTTGTCTTGTGAAGGTGAACCTGAAACAGAACAAGAACAAAAAAATAGAAAACAAAATATTACCTGTGGACATAAAAAATCAAATGTTAATTTAGAAAATGTAAATTATGTTCTGTTAATTAATCCACAAAAAATTGAAAAAATTTTATTTTTATATTTGGAGAATGGAAAAATAGAAGCAAGTAAACAATGTAATGAACAAGAAGAAAAAAAAGTTAATTATAGCATTAAAAGATTAAATTTAGATTGTGAAAAATTAGAAAGGAACAGAAGAGAAGCTATTTTTCGCATAGGAAAAGAGCTTTTTATATTGTCAATTATGGAACAAAAAAATTATATTCGGATGCTTTTAAATGAAAATAATGATGAATTTCCTGCTTTTTATTCTGCAATAAAAGATAATTTTGGATTTATCATAAATATTTAAAAATAAATTCTTTTAATTTCAAAATAAAAAATATAAAAATTTTGGACATTTTTGAAAAAATTTTTTTTATTTTGATTTTAAAAATATTAAAATTTTGTCGTTTTTTGAAAATAAAAAATATTAAAATTTGGCATTTTTTTTGAAAAAATTTTTTTTAACATTTTTCGACCAAACATTGGTGTTAAAAAAGAAACCTCCAATGTTATTTTTTAATAATATTAAAATTTTTATGATTTTTGAAAAAAAAATTTTTTATTTTGAAAATTAAAAATCATTAAAATTTGGTCGTTTTTTTAAAAAATTTTTTTTTTAATTATAAAATCATAAAAAATTGACGTTTTTTCAAAAAAAATTTTTTTTTAATTATAAAAAATCATAAAAATATGGTCGTTTTTTCAAAAAAAATTTTTTTTTAATTTAAAAAATAAAAATCAAATAATTTACTTTTAATAAAAAAACCAAATATAATTTTATATATTTGGGTCTTATCGTGTAAAATTCTATTTCTTTTATAATTATTCTAAATTAGTAGTTATACTTGGAAGATTATCTGTTGTGATAGTAACAAGATTATCACAATCTCCGGTTGTTTCACCTTCGCTTGGCGAAAAATCTATAGTTGTAACGCTCACTTCAGTATTAGTTTCAGTAATTGTTATTATTCCAGATTTTATGTATTCGCAACTAATATCATAATGTAAAGGATTATCATCTGCAATTATTACAGAAAAATTATTACCACTTCTGTTTACTCCGTTAGTTGTTCCGCTGATTGTAAAAATATCATCATTAAAAACAGTATCACTTTCTATTCCAGTAAAACCGTCAAACCCATTTAACCAAGTAAATGTTTTTGCAGACGACCAAGATACTTCAGGATTATTTCCAGAAGTGTCGGCAGGATAGATTAACTTATTATCTGTGGCAACCATAGTAAAAGAAGGATTTCCATCGCTTCCATTGTAAGTAAGAGTCATAGTACCTTGATGCTCTACATCATCAACAAAATAATTTTCCATTGTAATTGCTACACTCATACCTAAAGTTCCATCCCAAGTATGAGAAAAATTAGCTCTAACAATTCCTTTTCTTTCTTGTCCTCTGAATTGACATCCATCACCAAAATCAATTACCATTTCTGCTGGATAATTATTTCCTTGAAATGTTACATTTGGACATTCGCCATCTTTTTTATCTCCTTCTAAATCTTCTGTTATTCCTCTCGAAGAAACTAAGAAAAAAATGTCATTTTCCCCTGAGGCTACATTTTTATTATCCATAGCCATTTCTTCCCTAACATCTGCTGAATTTAATAGATCATTAATTTCATCTTCGTCACAAGAAATAATAAAGAAAGGAATTGCAAAAAGCGAAACTAAGAATATTCTTAATAAATTAGATTTCATAATTTTTAAAAATTAAAATTTGTTTTTATAATATAATGACGTAAAAATAATAAAAAAGTTGCTTTTTTGAAAAAAAATTTTTATTTTTAATTTTTGAATATTTTTTATGAAATATATATGTTATAATGGAGATTTTTTTCTCAAAGATGATTTTAAAATAAGTTTTAAAAATAGAGCTTTAAATTATGGAGATGGTTTATTTGAAACTTTACGATCCTCAGCAAGTGATATATTTTTTTTTGAAAATCATTTAAAAAGGTTAATAAATGGAATGAAAGTTCTTAAAATGATAATTCCTGAAAATTTTGAGAATGAAAATTTAGAAAAACAGATTAAACATTTAATTTTAAAAAATAAATGTTTTTCCGGAGTTCGTATAAAAATTTTAGTTATTCGTAAAGATGGAGGACTTTATACGCCAATAAATAATGAAATTAATTATTATATCTTTGTTGAAAAATTATCTGAAAAAAATTATTTTTTTAATAAAATAGGATTAAGAATAGGAATTTTTGATGAGATTTTCAAAGAAAAAACATTTTATTCTAATTTTAAAACTATAAATTCTATGCCTTTTATTTTAGCTGGAATTTTTAAAAAAGAAAATAATTTAGACGATGTGATTCTTATAGATGGAAAAAAACAAATGGTTGAAACAATCAGTTCAAATATTTTTCTACTTAAAGATGATTTTTTATTTACTCCGTCCTTAGAAAATGGTTGTGTAGATGGCATTATGCGAAAATTTGTAATAAAAATCTCAAAAGAAATGGACTTAAAAATATCAGAAGCAAAAAATTTAAAAGAAATTCATTTAATAAGAGCAGATGAAGTTTTTTTAACTAATGCTTTGCAAGGAATAAAATGGGTTGCTGCCTACAAAGATAAAAGATATTTTAATAAAACAGCTAAAAAAATTATACAAAAACTAAGAATGATGAATGAATAATTAGGAATGAATAATTTAAAACTTTTATCATTAATCTATTCCTAAATTATTCATTCCTAATTCCTAATTAATCCATTCTTCATTAGATTTTTTGTATTTTGAAATTAAATATCTGAAATAAGGTTTTTTCTTGAAAGAAAAATTTATATGTTTTTTGAAATTTAATGCAATGGCATTTTCAAAAAACTTATAAGCTTCTTCTTTATTTTTCACCACAAAGAAATACTCTGATATACGGTAATTAATTTCTGCATTTTTTATGTTAAAAGATAAAGCGTCTTTTAAGACATTAATAGCATTAAAAACTTGACCATTTTCGTAGAATAAATTTGCATATTCTAACCAAGCATCAACATAATAATGGTCTAATTTTATGGTTTTTTTTAATGACATAAATGCCTCTTCAAATATTTTTAATTCTATATAAATTTTTCCGAGAAAATAATAAAATCTAGTATCTTTTTTATTAAAATTTATTATTCTTTTCATATAAAATAAACTTTCTAAGAATTTAGATTTTAAAAATTTAATATATGCCATTCCAAAAAGTGCTTCTTCTAAATCTCCCTCAATTTTTAGAGATTTTTTATAATATTTTTCTGCATTTTTAAAATCTTTCATATCTTTATAGCAACTACCTATATAAGAATAAGCCATAGCATTTTCGTTTTTTTCCAGTTTCAAAAAATGTTTATACATTTTTATTGCTTCACCGAATTTCTCCATTTCAGCAAATGTGTTCCCTTTGTTGAAATAAGCATCGCTATAATTTTCATCATTTGTTATGGCAAAATCATAAGATTCTAATGCTTTTTTATATTCACTTTTTTTGAAATAAATTACTCCAATTTCCAGCCAAGCTTCCTTAGAAAAAGGTTCTTCTTCAAGATACATTTTATAAAAAAAAATACTTTCATCATTCCTATCTATTTTTTCGTAAGTGAAAGCCATCTCATAAATTGTATCTAAATCAGTATTGTTATGTTCATGAGCTTTTTCAAAATAGTCTATAGAAATTTCGTATTTCCCCATCAATTGAAAAAACATTCCGATAGTATATAAAATAAGATTTTTTTCACTATGTCCTACTGATTCTATAGCATTATCAAATTCTTTAATAGCATTTTTATCATCTCCGAGCATTTCATAAGAAGTTGCTTTCATAATAAAAATATTAGCTTCTTTGCCTCTAATTTCTTCTATTTGGTTCAAAAAATTCAAAGCATTTACTGCTTGTCCTTTTTTTAAAAAAACTTGTGCTTTTTTCATTTCTAATTCCATAGAATTTGGATGCTGCGCACAAGCAAGCTCTACTGCTTCAAAAGCTTCTTTTACTTTATCTTCATAAACATAATAATCTATTATAAGTTCAAATTCAAAAATATCAAAATAATGCTTTAGATTATTTTTTTTCATATTTTCATAACGAATAACATAAACTTCTGCCTCTTTTTTATTAAAAAACTCATCTGAATTTCCTTTCATTTTTTATTTTTTTAATTTATTTTAATTTTTTAAAATTTAAAAATAAATTTTTTTTATAAAAAAAATTTATTCATTTTTGTAATTATTATTTAAATAAATAAATAAAATTAATTTTGTAAAAAAATTATATTAAAAAATAAAAAAATAAAAAATATTGTATTATGAAAATTTTTTTAAAAAAAAAGTTATTAAAAACTATGAAAATACAATATATAAGTTTTTTACTAATTTTTTTTATTGCATGCCAAGATGTAAAAGAAGAAATCGATGATTTTGATCATTCAGATTTTATAGAAGTTGAAACAAAAAAACATCTTAGGGTAGTTGAGAAAATTTTTGCAAATATGCCTTCTCATAATGAAATGATTTCTTTTGTAAAAGGTACAGGAGAAATTTATAATGATACAATTTTGAATAGCACAAAAAATATTTCTAATTATTTTTCAGATTATAAAAAAGCTGTTAATCTAGGAACTTACGGTGCAGATATTTCATATTCACGTATGTATGACCAGCTTCAGGTGAGTATGAATTATTTAATAGTTATACAAAAATTAACTAATGAAATTGGAATACCTGAAAAAATAACTGCTTCGGCAATAGAACGTTTGCAAAATAATTTGAATGATCAAGATTCTGTTTTAATAATTGTTAAAGAAACTTATAGAACAACAGATAAATTTTTAAAAGAAAATGAAAGAGGAAGCACTGCGTCTTTAATAATTTTTGGCGGATGGATAGAAACTTTTTATATTGCGATAAGATTATTTGACGAAAATAATCCTAATCCTGATATTTTAGAAAAAATAATTAACCAAAAACAATCTTTGTATAATTTACATGAATTACTTTTTTTTTATAAAGAAGAAGCTGAAGTTGAAAAATATTTAAAAGATCTAAAAATTTTAATGAAAAAATTTGGCTCTATAAATAATGACGAAAAAATGGAAGAAAAAATTAAAAAAGTTTCTGAGATTAAAAAATTAATTTCAGAAATCAGAACAAAAATTATAAAATAAAAATTATGAAAAAATTTTTTTTATTTATTTTAATATTTTTTTTTAATTTTTTTGCGTTCTCGCAAGAAAAATTATTATTAAAAAATAATGATTATCTACAATTTAATTTCGGTTTTGCATATCCAAATGGTGATTTTGCAAAAAAGGATTTTTTTAATAAAAAACATGGTTTTGCTTTGCGTGGTTTTTCTACGGATATAGATATGGTTCATTTTTTTATAACAAATTTAGGAATGAATATAAGAATTTCTGCCATTGGAAATTCTATGGATTTAGAAAAAATCGGAGAATTATATTCAAAAGAATATGGAAAAAAAGTTGAATTTCAAAAAGGAAATTATGATTTTATCGCTGTGACCACAGGTTTAATTTTTGAGAAAGAACTTTTTAGAAATTTGTTTTTATCAACAAAAATTCTATCTGGAATTTTATTTTCTTATCAGGATGAACTAAAAATTAATCAAAAAATAGAAATAGACGGTTCCATTTTTGTCGGCGATGCTGTTTTATTTAATAAAAAATCCTCTTCTGTTGATTTACCTTTTATTTTAAATATGGGTTTGAGATATAAAATAAAATCAAAAATTGGAATTTCAATTAACTGTGATTATTTTTCCTCATCAACAAAATTTAATGTAAACAACGAAAAAACAAAAATTGATATAAAAATGTTCAAAATTAATATTGGAATAAGTTATGATTTATAATTTATTAAAAATTTTGATAATTTGAATTTTTTTTTATTGAAAATTATTAAAAAAAATACGTTTTTTTGAAAAAATTTTTTTTAATTATAAAAAATTAATATATGTTTAAGAATGTTTTTTTTATTTTATTTTTTATGCTTTTTCAATTTTCTTGTTCTGAGGAAAAAGAAAAAAAAGATAACAAATCTGATTTTACAGAAATTAATTTAAATGATAATTCTTTTAATATTCCTTCTCCTTTTCTTGCAATTTCTTTAATTAAAAAATTAGAAATAAAATTTTTAGATGGAATTATTAATTTATCAAAAAGAAATATTGAAAATTATGAAAGTAATTTTAAAAGATCATTAAATTTAGGAATTTATATTGCAGATTTTGGGTATTTAAAAAATTATAAAAAAGTTGAAGAATCTCATAAATGTTATTTAGAAATAAAAAAATTATCCTCTCTTTTAGAATTAAATAATATTTTAAATGAAAAAATAAAAAATAGAATGGAAAATAATTTAAATTTAGAAGATTCTATTTTTGAAATATATAATGTTATTTTTGAAAAGATTAATATTTTTCTTAGGAAAAATGAAAGAAATGACACAAAAGTTTTAATTTTAATTGGTGCTTATTTTGAAAGTTTGCATTTTTTATTGCAAAATTATTTATTTACACAAAATTCAGAATTAAAAAAATATATTGCAGAACAAAAAATATCCATAGAAAATATTATCAATCTTGTGCGTCCATATTGTAAATATTCTAAGGAAGTTAATGAACTTGCCTTAAAACTTGTAGATTTGTCTTATGATTTTGACGCAATAAAATTAATTCCAATAAACAATTTAAATGCTTCAAAAATTGATAATAAAAAAGACCTTATTAAACTGAATAGTGAAATTAATGTTATTATTACAGATAGAAATCTGTTGAAAAGAATAGCTGACAAAATTACTATTTTGCGTCAAGAAATTATAAATTAATTTTTTTATAAATTATTAGATATTTCAAAATGAAAATTTGCACCCTTATTTTCGACACTTTTTACCCAAATTTCACCTTTATGTTTTTCTACAAATATTCTGCATAAATCTGTTCCAATTCCTGTTCCCTTCTCTTCCTGAGTTCCATAAGTGGAGAAGTTTTTATTTTTATCAAATATCTTATCTATATTTTTCTTACTTATTCCAATTCCATTATCAGAAACAATAAACTCTGAAAATTCTTTATGTTTTTTTAATGAAATTTTTATTTTACCATTTTCAAAACAAAATTTTATAGAATTAGAAATTAAATTTCTAAAAATTGTTGATAACATATTTTTATCAGCATTAATTTCAAAATCTTTTTCTATGTCATTTATAATTTTAATAGATTTTCTTTCTATACTTATAGAAAAATTAGAAATAATTTTATCTATTAATTTTTTTATATTTAATTTTTCTGCTAGAAAACGAATTCCATCATCTTGTGTTTTTGCCCAAAAAAGCAAATTTTCTAATAAATTATAAGTGGAATTTGCGTTTTCTTTCATTAGTTCTAAAATTTGTTGTCTTTTTATTTCATTTATTTTGTAATTTTTATGTGTTAATAGATCTAAGAACATTTTAAAATTTCCAATGGGGTTTCTTAGTTCGTGTGCAATAACAGCCAGCATTTTATCTTTCGTTAAATTTGCTTTTTTCAATTTTTCATTTAAATTATTTATTTTTTTTAAGTCTTTTTTTATTTTATCTCGTGATAATTTTAAAGAAATTTGTGTTTCCATGCGTGCTAAAAGTTCTTCAAAATTGAAAGGTTTTAAAACATAATCCGCTCCACCAATTTTTAAACCTTTTACTATATCCATAGTTTGATCTTTTGCTGTTAAAAATATTATTGGAATATTTTTTGTTTTTTCGTTTTTTTTTAAAATTTCACAAACTTCAAATCCGTCCATATTTGGCATCATTACGTCCAATAAAATTAAATCAGGTTTACTTCTTTTAATTGAATTTAAAGCGTGTTTACCATTTGTAGAAATGGAAATTTTATAATTTCTATTGCTTTTTTGTATAAAATTCGAAACAATTTGCAAATTATTTATATTATCATCAACTATTAAAACTGAAATACTATTTTTATTCATAAAAAAAATTCATAATTGTAATTTTACAAAAATAATATATTTTTATAAAAAATATTTTTATGTTTAAAATAACTTTTTTATTTTTTTTTATATTTAATTTTTTTAAATTAAGCTTTATTTATGCTCAGAATGAGGATACTATAAAAAATGAATCTAAATATAATTTTCTTGAAATAAAAATTATTGACGGTGATTCTTTTCCTCACATTTATCTTGATGATTTTTTTGTATTTTCTCCTTTGAAATTCAAAAATAACATACAAAAAAGAAGGTATTATCGTATGCTAAAAAAGTTGAAAAAAGTATTGCCTTACGCAAAAAAGGCTGGAAAAATTCTTGTAGATATAAACGATACAATTTCAAAAATGAATAATGAAAAGGAAATAAAAAATTATATTAAAAAAGCAGATAAACATTTACAAGAAGAATTCGCAGGTAAATTAAAAAAATTAACTTTTTCTGAAGGTCGTCTTTTAATAAAATTAATTCACAGAGAAACCGGACAAACAGTTTATGATTTAGTAAAAAATTTAAGAGGTTCATGGACAGCATGGTTTTGGCAAACTGTAGCTAAACTTTTTGGTTCTAATTTAAAGAAAAAATACAGACCAAAAAGTAAAGACAAATTAATAGAAAATATTATTGTACGAATAGAAAACAATCAAATTTAGAATTTTGATAATTTGAAATTATTAAAAAAAAATTTTCCAAAATTGCTCATTTTTTTAATGTTTTTTTATTTGAAAATTAAAAAATTTTTTCCAAAATTGCTCATTTTTTTAATGTTTTTTTATTTGAAAATTAAAAAAAATTTTTCTCCAAAATTGCTCATTTTTTTAATGTTTTTTTATTTGAAAATTAAAAAAA
>JAOZVH010000028.1:8691-12035 GCA_029938235.1 Bacteroidales bacterium | reverse complement strand
TTTTCTCCAAAATTGCTCATTTTTTTAATGTTTTTTTATTTGAAAATTAAAAAAATTTTCTCCAAAATTGCTCATTTTTTTAATGTTTTTTTATTTGAAAATTAAAAAAAATTTTTTCAAAATTGCTCATTTTTTTAATGTTTTTTTATTAAAAATAATTAAAAAATAATAAAAAAAAATGAATTTCGTTTAAAAATTAAAAAATAATTATTATTTTTGAAAAAATTTTTTTAACATTTTAATTTCATAAAAATGAAAAAACAAACTACAAAATACTTTTTGTTTGCTTTATTGCTGACAATATTTTTCATTCAAAATACTTTTTCACAGACAGAAGATTTATTTTTTTCTGAGTATATTGAAGGAAGTAGCAATAATAAAGCAATAGAAATTTTCAACGGCACAGGTGAAAATATTAATCTATCAAATTATCAAGTTTGGAAAATTGGAAACGGCGGCGAATGGACAGAAAATACTCCATTAGATCTTTCAGGAACATTATTAAATAATGATGTTTATGTAATTTGTAATAATGCTTCTGTTCAAGACATTTTATCTCAAAAAGATTTAGAATGGGGACAAGCAAATTTCAATGGAGATGATGCTGTTGGTTTAGCAAAATTAATTGAAGGAACTTGGACATTGATAGATGTAATTGGTGAAAACGGAAACGACCCTGGAACTGGTTGGAATGTTGCAGGAATAATAAATGCAACACAAAATCATACACTTGTTAGAAAATCTGATATTGCTGTAGGAAATATAAATTGGTCTGCTTCTGCCGGAGGTAACCCAGATAATTCTGAATGGATAGTCCTAGAGCAAAACGATTTTACAAATTTAGGTTTTCACGAATTTACTGGCGAAAATTATACGCCTCCTTTATTTGAGGAAAATTTTCCAACTACTAACACACCATCAGGATGGGAACAAAAACAGGGAATATTAACAGAAAATACTAATTTTTCTCATGAAACTTATAGTATTTGGGGATATAATACTTTTGCAAATAATGATTCGGAAGATATTGCTGCAAAAATAGATTATTATCTTGATGGTGATAATGGAGTAAAAGATTGGTTGATAACTCCATCATTAGATCTTGGTGATAATTCTGTATCTTATCAAATGGAATTTGACATCGCTCTCACAAGAGAAGGAACAACTTATCAATATGATTTAGAAGAAGATGATAAATTCAAAGTTATTATTTCTACAGATAATGGAACGACTTGGTCTTCGTCTAATGTTTTAAGATCTTGGGATTTTAATAATTCTATTTCTAATATAGGCGAACATATTATAATTGATTTATCTGCTTATACTGGAAATGTAAAAATTGGTTTTTACGCAGAAAATAGTGTAACTAATAATTATTTTGCTAATTTATTTTTTGATAATTTGGTAGTTAAAGAAATTCCTCAGGAATATATTTTTGTATCAGTTCCAGAAAATGTAGATTTTGAAAAAACGCCAATTGGTTATTCTTCTGAATATGAAACTATAGAAGTTTATAATTATGGCGGTTTACCTTTGAATATAGAATCTACGAGTATTTCTGGAGTTGATGCAGAAGATTTTTCTTTATTAGATCTTAATGATTATCCTAAATCTATAAATTTGAATGATGAGCCAGTTCAAATTTCTGTCAAAGCTTCTCCAATAACTTTGGGAGAAAAAACAGCAAATTTTGTTTTAACAACTGTAGAAGGAGATGAATATGAAGTTCTGTTAACAGTAACAGCAGACGACCAAGTTTGGCATCCTGACACTACAGAAACTTTTGATAATTTCCCATTAGATTACTGGAGTTTAGAAACTGGACAATTAGCAGAGAATACAAGTTTTACCGGAGTAGATAATTTTAATAAATGGATAAGTAAAGATTTCGGAAACACCGAAGGAAACAAAGGAATTTATTTATATCTTGACGATGTAGATTGTAAAGCTTGGGCAATGACTCCACCGATAGATATTTCCGGAGGTGTTTATGAGTTAGGTTTTGACATTGCTTTAACTCCTTTTGATAATTCTGATGCAACCGAATTGGGAGAAAATGATAAAATTGCAATTATTATTTCGACAGATGAAGGTGCAACTTGGAGTTCTATAGATTTTTTAAAGGAATTTGACAATACGACAACCATTTCTAATACAGGAGACCATTACAATATTAATCTTATTTCTTATTCAGGTTATGAGAAAATAAAAATAGGTTTTTATGGTGAAGGAACTTCTAATAATAATGTTTATATAGATAATGTTAGGATAAACGCTCTTGAAGCTGGAGTATCAGAAATTTCTATAAACACAAATGAATTGGATTTTGGAAATTTACAAGTTGAAGAAACTGGACAAGTTCAATTAGAAGTAACAAATATGGGAGCTGGTGATTTAGAAATTTATAATCTAATTTTAGATGCTCCATTTTCTTGTGATTATTCAGGAACTATTTTACCTGGTGCTACAGAAATAATTCAAATAAATTTTAGTTCTTTACAAGGAGGAAGTTATACTTCTAATTTAACTTTTAATTCTAATGCTGAAAATAATTCACAAATTTCTTGTTCTTTGAATGCTACAGTTGTATCTTCAACTGCTGTTACACAAGATTTCGAAAGTGAAGTTTTCCCACCAGAGGGTTGGAATATAAGTGCAGATGATGTTACAAGAGAAACAACAACTGTTTATGAAGGTGAAGCGTCAGCAAAAATTTCTGGTTTGAATTGGTTATTTTCTCCTGAGTTATTAGTTCATAATGGAGATGTTGTTTCTTTTTATTATAAAGGAGAATATACAGGATCTATTGCAACAAGTATAGATTTAAAACTTGCTACAAGTGACCAAGAACAAACGAATGTTGATTCTTATGAAACAATTTTATTGGAAGGTATAGAAGTCAGTGATGAATGGCAAGAAGTAACATATACTTTCAACGATGAATTCGATGGACAAACAATTTACATAGGAATACATAGAGCATTTGATGCTTTTGGTGGTGGTGCATCTGGACTTTATATAGATAATATTTCACATCCAGCAATTGCTTTAGATAATAATGCTCCTGTTGCAATTAATGATTCTTATGAAGTTAATGCAGGTTCTACTTTGACAATTAATGAACAAGAAGGAATTTTAAGTAATGATACTGATACAGAAAATGACAATTTAACAGCAATTCTAGTAGAGGGTATTGATAATTTAAATCTCAATGCAGATGGTTCATTTACATATACTCCATCTCAAGATGTAACTGGAGAAGTAAATTTTGTTTATAAGGCAAATGATGGAACAAATGATTCTGGAAACGGAATAGTTACAATTACAATTATTGAAAGTGAAGA
>JAOZVH010000028.1:8435-8591 GCA_029938235.1 Bacteroidales bacterium | reverse complement strand
GAACAAATGATTCTGGAAACGGAATAGTTACAATTACAATTATTGAAAGTGAAGATACTGAAAATCCAGTAATTTCTGGTTTAGATGAAAATCTCGGAACAATAAATGCTTGTTCTTATGATTTAGTTCAATCTCCGACAATTACAGATAATGTTT
>JAOZVH010000028.1:5966-8335 GCA_029938235.1 Bacteroidales bacterium | reverse complement strand
TTTTGTTGACGAAGAAAATCCAGTAATTTCTGGTTTAATAGAAAATCTCGGAACTATAAATGCTTGTTCTTATGATTTAGTTCAATCTCCGACAATTACAGATAATGTTTCTTTAAGTGCGATAACTTATTCTTTAAATGGAAATTCTAATAACGTTGAAAATGTTACCGGAAATTCATTTAATTCTGAAGTTATTATAAATCTATCAGTTGGAATTCATACTATAGTTTGGGAAGCTATGGACGGAAACGCAAATATTTCTACATTTACTCAGAATATTACTGTTGCTGATAATGAAAACCCAACTATTTCTGAATTAGAAAGTTCAATTATTGAAAATTTAGAATCTGGTTCTTTTGAGGCAAGTATTACTTTAACTCCGACAATTTCTGATAATTGTGGCATAGAAATTTCAACTTATAAAGTTAATGAAAATCCATCTGTAACTTTCGAAGGAACATCTGTATCTTTAAATTTTGCTATAGGAAACAATACTGTACTTTGGGAAACTATGGACATTAACGGAAACGTAAATGATTTTACTCAAACTATTGTTGTTAATGGTTTTGTTGACGAAGAAAATCCAGTAATTTCTGGTTTAATAGAAAATCTCGGAACTGTTAATGTTAATGAAAATTGTGCTTATTTATTAAATGTAAATCCAGTTACAAATGATAATGTTGGTGTTGTTTCTTTAACTTATGAATTTAGTAACCAAATTCCTCAAAATGTAGAATTAGATGCAACAAGTGTAAATATTTCTTTGGAAGTTGGTAATTATTCTATTCTTTGGACGGCAAAAGATTTAGAAAATAATACAGTAAACTTTATACAAAATATTACTGTTGCTGATAATGAAAACCCAACTATTTCTAATTTAAATATTACTGAAAATGTTGAATTTGGAACAGCAAATATAGATTTATCTATTCCACAACCAACAATCACAGACAATTGTGAAATTGATAATTCTACATTGATTAATAATTTCAATGGTACAAATGATGCAAGTGATTTATATCCTATTGGTATTACAAATGTTGTTTGGAATGTTTCTGACGTAAATGGAAATCAAGCGACTTACACACAAATAATCACTGTAACTGTTGATGGAGAATTGCCTAAATTTGACATTACTGGAAATGTAAATTATTTGAATAATGCGAATACTTTAGTAACAAATGCAAATGTTCAACTTTTAAATAATGGTACGCTTGTAGAGGAAACTTTGACAGATGGTAGTGGTAATTATACATTTAGCGAAGTTACCACAGGAAGTTACGACATCAAAGTTGCACCTTCATTTTTCGGAGGAGTAAACGCAACTGACGCATTATTAACTGCACTTAGCACCGTTGGAATGAGAACGCCTTTTACTGATTTACAAAATTTAGTGGCAGATGTAAATAATGCGGAAGGAGTTACGATAACTGACGCTCTTTTAATTATGAGAAGAGGAATAGGAATGGACTCTCATTATACAAATGTTGATGACTGGAGAACTTTAGACACTGAAATCGCTGTGAGTGAAAATATTACTAAAAATTTACAAACAATTTGTAATGGTGATGTAAATACTTCTTATGTTCCAAATAATTCTGTAACGAAAAAATCTATTAGTAATGATATTTTATTAACAAAAAATGGATATATTAAAAATGAAAATCATTTTGAATATCCGATTTCTGTTGAAAATTATAATAGAATTGCTGCGATGAGTTTAATTTTAAATATTCCAAATTCTTGGAAAATTAATAATATTCGTTCTGAATTTAATAATCTAATTTACAAATTAGAAAATAATCAAGTTTTTATTTATGGATATTCTGTAAATGGAAAAGATTTTGAAAATGGTGAAAATTTAATTATTTTAGAGGTTGAAAAAGAAAATTTATTTTCTGAAAATCTTGTTACTATAGATTCAAAAAGTGAATTAACTGATGAAAATGCTGAAGTTCTTAAAAATATAAACTTAAATATTCCAAGTTTAGAAAATGAAACTGATATTATTTCTATGAAAAATTATCCTAATCCTGCCATAATTAGTACAAATTTTGAATATAATTTAATAGAAAATTCAAAAGTTGAATTAAAAATATTTGATATGCTTGGTAAAGAAGTTGCTGTTATTGTAAATAAAAATCAAGAAAAAGGTATTTACAAAATTAATTTTGATATTTCTAATTTAAGCAAAGGAATGTATATTTATAAAATGGTAATTAAAGGTGAAGAAAATAATTTTACAGAAATAAATAAATTATCAATAAAATAAATTAAAAAAATTATTGTAATAAAAAAAAACACAAATTAAAATTTGTGTTTTTTTTTAATAATTTCAAATCATTAAAATTTTATCGTTTTTTGAAAAA
>JAOZVH010000028.1:1640-5866 GCA_029938235.1 Bacteroidales bacterium | reverse complement strand
AATTTTTTTTTTAATAATTTCAAATCATTAAAATTTTATCGTTTTTTGAAAAAAATTTTTTTTTTAATAATTTCAAATCATTAAAATTTTATCGTTTTTTGAAAAAAAAATTAAAAATTAAAAAAAACATTAAAAATTTTTCTCATTCCTCATTAAAAATTATTCTTCTATAAAAATAGATTTTCCAATTTTTTTTATTTCTTCATTATCATTATAGTTTTGTTTGTAACTATATTTGCTGTCGTACAACCATAATATTCTTGTTTTTCTATTTTTTGGTCTTTTCGGAGTGAAAGAATATCCGTCTGTAAAAATTATTAATCCATCGTAGGATTTATTTTTATCTATATATTTCATTACAGGATTAAAATCTGTTCCTCCACGTCCTTTTATTTGAACTTTTTTAATGGCTTTTTTTAAAGTCATGGTTTTACCTTTTATTTCTGTGTCGAATTGTATTACATCTATTACTTCTATTCCATATTTGAAAAACCTATTTATAATGGAAAATGCTTTATTCAAATCTTTCGAGCTTACAGACCCACTGACATCAACAGCAACAAGTAATTTTGTAGAAAAAGTTCTGCGGCTTCCCATATATTTAAAACCATATCTTCGGCTTGGTTTCATGCGAGTTAATTTTCTGTTGCTTGACAATATAGAAGACATAAATGCTTTTAAAACAGTACGATAATTGATTTTCGGTTTCAAAGAAGCTATTATTTGTTCTTTCAAATTTCCTGATATACTTCCCCAAGAATTATTTTGAATTGCAGTTTCTATTCTTTGATCTATTTGATTGGAAATAAATTCATTAAGCGACCATCCAAAAGTATTTTCATAACCAACTTTTTCATAATCAAAATAAATATCGTCATTATTCATTTCAACATTAGAATCTTTTTCTTTATTATTATCAGAATTTTCTTCTTCGTCATTTTCATTGCTATTTCCATTTTCCAATTTTGAATTATTTTCCAATTTTGAATTATTTTCTTCTTTTTTATTATTATCAGAATTTTCTTCTTCATCACTTTCATTACTGTTTCCATTTTTCAATTTTGAATTATTTTCTTCTTCATCTGATTCATATTTTTGAATGTCTTTTGCAAATTTTTCTATGATTTTATCATAATAAAACTCAAAATACTTCCTATTAAATTCATAAGTTCCGAAAAACTCTTCTGCTGTTTTTAATTTTTTCAAATCTTTATTATACTCTTTTATGGTAATGTTACTTGCAAGATATACAGCTTTCTTATTTTCTTTTTGACGTGAATATGGATGTTTTAATAAAATACGCATAACTTCCGTTGTCAAAACATCAGAAAGTTCTGATTCAGTTAAACTATTTATAAACTCATTATTATATTCAATTTTAGAATTTAATGTCCTAATTGTTTTTAGATTAGATTTACTAATCATTCTGTGTGTAATCCATACAATAAATAATAACGGCTCTGTTATATACCATCTTTGAACTATTTCACTTATTTTTTCCTTAGCGGAAATATATTTTTTTCTTGACATATTTTTTATTTTTTTTTACAAAAATATTTTTTTTTTTCAAAAAAAAATATTAAATTGCAAAAAAATAAAAAATGTGGTTGTCAGAAAAAAAAGTTAATAAATTATTAGCAAAATATTTTAAAAAAGTAGAAAATCCTATCATTAGAATTGGTGAAGAAAAACAAAAGGATTTTTTTTCTTTTTTAAAAAAAGAAATAGAATCTCTCAGTAAATATAAACTTAAAACAGAAAGTGATTATTATGGTTTTGACCGTGGTAATAATAAAATGATCTTTGAAATAGATAATCCTTATTCAGATAAAACTTATGAATCTAATAAATATTATTTTTATTTTGATATGGAAAATAAATTGAATTTTGGCAGTTTATATGAAAACTTTTATTTTGATTCTGTAAAAAATCTTCTATCTTTTGCCGGAGCTTTGGAAGAAGAATTTAAAGAATTAAGAAAAAAGCAAAAAATCAAAGAGCTAAGAACCAAAACAATATTATCAACAATCAAAGAATTAGCAAAAGAAGAAAATTTAGATTATTTTACAGAGGTTGATTTTGCAAAAATAAAACTTAACGTAAAGATTTCTGACAGTTATTATATGGAGATGCAAATTCCATATAAAAATTTTCAAGAAACATTAATAAATGCAAGAGAAATTATTGCAAGTATGAAAGTTTTATACAAAAAAGGAATAAAAATGCAATTAAAAAGATATACTGCGTCAAGTGGAGTATTTTAATAAAAATAAAAAATTATGAATTTAAGAATAATTAAAAAATTTTTCAGAAAAAAAGAAGTATATCATGAAAGTGATATAGAAAAAATGTCTGCGGATATTAAAGAAATTGAAGAATATTTAAATTCTATTAGTAAATCAGATGGTTATTACTCTTGGATAAGTTTAAATTCTTATTATTTTAATAGAGATATTAAGCTATTATCATATAAAAATAAAGAACTTATTTTAAAAATAGAATTTAAACGTTTTTATAATAAAAATATTTATATTTATTATGATGATAATGATATACTAAAACTTGCGTTCATTTATTATTATAAACGTGAAGATAAAGTTATTATATTTAATGTTGGTAATTTAAAAGAAATAAAAGATTTTTTTCTTTTATCAAGAGAAAAAGAAGATGAAGCCTTAGAAAAAGAACGCATTGAAACTTTAAACGAAGAAAAATATATAAAAATTGCTAATCTAAAATATAATGCTATGGTTGGTAAATTTAGAGCAATAGCAAATGAAAACGGTGTCGCTTTTACACATCATTCTTCATCTAATAAGATGTATTTTTATCTAAAAGTTTCTAAAAAAGATTTGTTGTTAATAACAATTCCTCGTAAAAATTTTAATGAAGCAATTATGAGACTTGAAAAAGAAATTAAGTATTTGATAGATCTTCATAAAGATGAAATCAGATTAAGAACTTATGCAATTCATCTTACAAGTTTAAATCCTCATTGGGAAGAGCCAGAAAGTTAAATTTTTATAATTTATTTTTTAAAATAAAAAATTATGTCAATAAAAATAGATGTTCCTGAGTTGAATGAAATATTAAGAATAACTCCATCAGAGCAAAATATTATGCTTGTTGGAAAACATGGCATCGGAAAATCAAAAATAATAGAAGATTTTTACCATAAGAAAAAAATGTCATTAGTATCTTTTTTTCTCGGTCAGATGAGCGACCCAGGAGATTTAATTGGATTAATGCACAAAGATGAAATAAGTGGACGCTCTATTTTTATGCCACCATTTTGGTGGCCCAAAGATAATAATCCCATTGTTCTTTTTTTCGACGAACTTAACAGAGCAAGACCAGAAATCCTACAGTCAATAATGGACTTGACTTTGAGTAAAAAATTAGCGGGGCGTAAACTTCCGAAAGGAAGCATAATTATTTCGGCAATTAATCAGGGAGAAGAATATCAATTAACAGATTTAGACCCAGCATTAATATCACGTTTTAATATTTATGAGTTTGCTCCAACAACAGAAGACTGGTTAATATGGGCAGATAAAAATGGAATAGATGACAGAATTATTGAATTTATACAAAAAAACCCATCTTTTTTAGATGGAGATGATAAAAAAGATCTTTATAAGGATAATTTTTATTCGGACCTCAGCAAATCGCCAGACAGAAGAGCATGGGAAAGAGTATCTAATTTTATAAAAAAGATAAAACAATTTGGTGATATTCACATAAAAACTATATCCGGAATTGTTGGATTACAAGCAGCTTTTCTTTTTAAGAAATCCATTTCTGAGTATCTTAATATTAATCCGAAAGAACTTTTAATGAGCTTTGCAAAAAATAAAGATAAACTAAAAAAATTAAAATTTAATGAGTTCATATTTCTCAATGAACAAATTATGTTATGGATAAACGGTGAACATTATCCTAAAAATAAAAAAAGAACTGTTCTTAATAGCCTACATAATTACATAAAATATTTGCAAAAACAAAAAATTTATGAAGGAATAGCACATTTTGCTTCTATGTTTGAAAGATCTACATTTTCAAAAGCCACTGCTTTTATTCTTGTTGAATCTCCAAAAATTATGAAAATAATAGAAGAATATATTACTGATATTAAAATGTAAAATTATTAATGAGGAATAAAATTTTTTCTAAAATGACGGTTTTTTTTAATTTTTATTCGAAAAAAAATTTTTTCCAAAATGACG
>JAOZVH010000028.1:0-1540 GCA_029938235.1 Bacteroidales bacterium | reverse complement strand
AAATTTTTTCCAAAATGACGGTTTTTTTTAATTTTTATTCGAAAAAAAATTTTTTCCAAAATGACGGTTTTTTTTAATTTTTATTCGAAAAAAAATTTTTTCAAAAATCGTCCAAAATTTTAATGATTTTTAAATTAATTAAAAAAATTTTTGCTTATCTAAGCTTTTTCTGAAATATAAATTTTATGAAATTAAAAAAATAAAATTAAAAAAAATGTTTTTTTTTGAAAAAATTTATTATTTGTAATAATTAAAAAATGAATACATACACAAAAAAACAAATATGGAAATTAATGCTATTTTTAATTGCTGTTGCCATAGGTTTGAGTTCGCTGTTGTACACAAATAAACTTGTAAAAACGCTTTCTCAGGAAGAAATTAAAAAAATAAAACTATGGGCTGAAGGTGTTAGACAAATTGCAAATATAGAAAATTTAAATCAAGATATTAGTTTTGTTGTTGAAGTTATTACAAACAATAAAACTGTTCCAGTTATTCTCGTTGATGAAGAAGAAAAAATTATTACTTCGAGAAATCTCGACACAAGTAAAATGAGAGATGAAAAATATATCAAAAAACAATTATCTTTAATGAAAAAAACCGGAGAGAAGATAGAAATAGAACTTGCACAAGGACATAAAAATTTTGTTTATTATAGAGAATCAACTTTACTAAGTCAGCTTTTTTATTATCCATTCATACAACTTGGAGTAATATTTTTATTTATTCTTGTTTCATATTTTGCTTTTAGTGTTTCGCGGAAAGCCGAACAACATCAAGTTTGGGTGGGAATGTCAAAAGAAACTGCACATCAATTGGGAACACCAATTTCTTCTTTGATGGCATGGATAGAAATTTTAAAATTACAAAATCTTGACGAAGAAATTTTAAAAGAAATTTCTAAAGATGTAAAAAGATTGGAACTTATTTCAGATAGATTTTCTAAAATAGGCTCTAAACCTAAATTAGAAAATCTTAATTTAGCAGATATTTTAAAAACATCTGTAAAATATTTAAAAACAAGAACCTCTAAAAGAGTAAAATATATTTTGAATCTACCAAAAGAAGAAATTATTATTCCGATTAATTTAGCTTTATTTGAGTGGGTTATAGAAAATTTATGTAAAAACGCAGTGGATGCTATGAACGGTTTAGGACAAATAAATATTAATCTTATTAATCAAACTCAGGTTATTTATATAGATATAAAAGACACAGGAAAAGGAATTTTAAAAACAAATAAAAAGAATATTTTTAAACCAGGTTTTACAACAAAAAAAAGAGGATGGGGACTTGGACTTTCGCTGACAAAAAGAATTATAGAAACTCATCACGGAGGAAAAATTTTTGTTAAAAATTCAGAAGTTGGAAAAGGTACAAGTTTTAGAATAGTTTTGAAAACCATTCTAAAAAAAATTTAAAAGATTAAAAAAAATGTAATTTTGAAAAAAAAAATGGCTCTTCGAACCTTTTTGTGATGGGAGTTTTTTTTACAAAAAAAATTGTGAAAAATTTATGTTTTTTTTCAAAATAATTTTTT
>JAOZVH010000186.1 GCA_029938235.1 Bacteroidales bacterium | reverse complement strand
TTTTTTTTATTTTGAAATTAAAAAATGTTAAAATTTTGGACGTTTTTTTGAAAAAATTTCTTTTATTTTGAAATTAAAAAATATTAAAATTTTGGAGGATTATTGAAAAATTTTATGATTGCATAAATATTTTAAAAGTTTTGTCGTGTACTTATAGATTATTTTTAACAATATTTTTAAAAACATTTCCTCTTTCCTCAAAATTTTTAAACATATTATAACTTGATGCTCCGGGTGAAAATAAAACATTATGATTTTTTTTTGTTTTTTTAAAAGCAATTTCTACACATTTCTTCAAATTATCGCTCATATAAAGAAATTTATCTTTTATAAATTTTTGTTTCATTTCCGAATAAATTTTCTCACCTGTTTCGTCTATAAAAATTATATTTTCTATTTTGGAATTTTTTAAAAAATTAATCAAATTTGAATGATCAATTCCTCTGTCCATACCACCAATAATTATAGAATTAACATTTTTTATAGATAAAATAGCTGCCATAGTTGATTCTGGAATTGTAGAAATTGAATCATTATAAAATGAAATTTCATTAAATCTTCCAAAATATTCCAGACGATGTGGTAAACCAGAAAAACTTTTAATTTCTTTTTTTATTATTTCGTATGGAATATTAAAAATTTTAGAAATAATTAAAGAAGCCATAACATTTTTAATGTTATGTATTCCGGGAATTTTTATGTCAGAAGTTTCAAATTTTTTTAGTTCTGTATTTATTTTTAAATAAATTTTTTTTTCTTTAAAATATGCATTTTTTTTTGAAAAATTATTTTCTGTCGTAAATGAATATTTATTTTCTGCTTTAATAAAATTTGATATTCTATTTTTTATAATTTCATTATTAGCGTAATAAATAGAAAAATCAAATTTTTTTTGAAATTTAAAAATGTTAAATTTAGCATTTTGATATTCTAAATAAGATTTATAAAAATCTAAATGCTCTTTATAAATATTCAATAAAATTGAATATTTTGGTGAATTTTCAACAAATTCCAATTGATGAGAAGATAATTCATAAATGAAAATAGTTTTATCAGTAATTTTATTTAGAACATCAAAAACCGGAATACCAATATTTCCAACAAGCAAAACATCAGAAAAATATTTTTTAAAAATATTAAAAGTCAATTGTGAAGTTGTACTTTTTCCTTTAGTTCCTGTAATTCCTATAATTTTTTCTTTATAAATTTCAAAAAATAATTGAGTTTGTGTTAAAATTTTTTTTTCATTAATTTTTATATTTTTTAAAGAAATTCCCGGACTTTTAAAAATTATATCAAAATTAGAAATTTCTTTTAAATAATTTTCCCCTAAAAAAAAAACAATATTTTTATCAAAAAAATTTTTATTAAAAAAAGTTTCAATTTTTTTATTAAAATCTGCTATAAAAATTTTTTTGAATAAAAAAATTTTTCTTATTACTTTATAAGTTGAAATTCCTTCTTTCCCAAAACCAAGTATTAAGATTTTGTCTTTATTGGAAATTTTTGATTTTATCAAATTTAAAATTTTCATATATTTTTTATAAAAAATTTTTTATAAAAAAACATAATTTTTTTATAAAAAAACATTTGTTCCTGTAAAAAAAATTATCGAAAAAAATTGGCGTTTTTTTGAAAAAAATTTTTTTTTTCATTCCTAATTAATAATTAATATTTCACTTTCAATTATTTTATTATGGCTTAAAATATGATAAACATAAGAGCCAATTTTAAGATTTTGAATGTCAATTCTTGAAACTGATTTTTCTAAATTTTTAAATAAAATTTTCTTTCTGGAAATGTCAAATATTTCTATGGAAACATTTTTTAAGTGAGCGCCATAGCGAACATTAATAAAATCTTTTGAAGGATTTGGATAAATAAATGCTAATTTCGTTGTAGAATTATTAATTTTCTCATTATTTACAGGTTCTAATGTACCATATTCATTAACTTTTAAAATATGTAAACCAGACCAAATAATATAGTAATCTTGGTCTATTACGTATTTAATTGCACTAATTAAACAACCACCGTCTTGAGTTGCTAAAACTTCTGAAACTTCATAAATACAACTGTCACCACCGTAAAAATGTTGTGATTTTAAATTTAATTCTTCATTTACAATATTTATCATAATATGATTGGGAACCATTGGAAATCCTAAAGAAACATTAAATCCAGTAAATCCCACTTGAAAAATATTATTTGGATCAGTGAAATCTAAATTTTTATGGATAGAAATGCTAGAAGAAGAATTATCATCATCTCCTAATTCTGGTTCTAAGTCACCAAAACGATTTTTATTAATTTCTTGTAAAGAAGTATCTATAACAGCGATACCTAATTGACCTTCAAAAGGTTCATTATTACTTAGTGTTTCAAAAGAAAGGAGAAAACTTGTGTCATTTAAAGTTTTTCCAGTTGTTTTTTTATGACCTGTATTAAGCATAAAAAAATTATTATAACCAGGATTTATAATATCATGAAAATAGAGATCGCTTAATATGTTAAAACTACTATCTATCTCTACTATTTCACTACCGAATGAGATATTAATTGTATCTATAGTTGTTATTCCTGCACGATTTAACAATAAATAATTACCATTTTCTTTTTCATACATATAGCTAACATAATCTAAATCTATTGGATTAAAAACTTTTGTTTGTATTGTATCTGTAAAATCTGAATTAATTTCATATAATACTCTAGGAAAACTACTTTTTTCATTTTTACTAAAAAAAGAATCTGAACAATATGATTCAAATATATAATTACCTCTTTTATTTTTTAATAAAAAAGAAGAAGGATCAAAAGATGTCCTATTTACTAATCCTGGAATATCTGGTAAGCAATAATGCCTAAGATAATCTAAATTTTCATCTAATTCTAATATACAGGAAGAGGCATCAGAATTATCATATAAACGCAAAGTTCCAAGAACTATTAATCTATCATTTATGATACTTATTCCTGTTTTATAAAAAAATCTTTTATCATCAATAATAGTATCCAACTCTTTTTCCATTAAAATATTTCCGTCAGAATCTAATTTTAAAAAATGAAGATCATCTCTAATACCATTAGTGCTATAAGAGATAAAATACTCATTATTATCTGTTTCTATAGCTTTTAAACCATACGAAAAACTCGTTGGAATAAAATGTACAGATTCTTCTACTGTAATGCTAAATTGTGCAAAAATTTGAAAATTCAAGGCAATAAAAAGAAGTATTAAAATTTTTTTTTTCATATTTGTAAAGTTAAAAAAAAACAAAATCAAAACTTGATTTTGTTTTTTTTATTATTGATTTTTAATCAGTTAAATATCCATTAGATATTGGTATTGGTTGTGGTGCAGATTGCGGAATAGGAATTACTCTTGCATATTTTAGAGAAGGTCTTTGAGATAAAACATATTTGTCGTTATAATAATAGTCATCGTTATTTATATCGCAATGACCACGTACCATAGTTGTTTGTGGTGAGAGCATAAACTGTTTACCTGGAAACAAAGGATTAGTCCAATTAATTAATTCATAAAACTTACTTTTACCAATTGTTTCTGCATAATCATCCTCCAAAGGAAATATATATGGTGAAAAAGTAACAGTAGATGAGATTGTATCTGGTATATATGTGCAGTAATCATAAGCTCTAACTAACAAATGATTGAGAAAATAATTAGTCTCTAAATACATATCATAAACATAATCGTAATCTACATAAGGCTGAGTAACATATCCATTTATAGCATAATAGAAATAGTAATTAGGTCTATATAATTCTGAGTTAATTAAAATTCTAATCTGACATATTTCTGAAAAAAAAGATCCTACATTAACTGTTTCTTCTTGGAAGCTTATAGAAAAATCTACATTTAATTCATTTTTGCTTTCATCATATTCTAAATCAACAGAAGCAAATTGCTTGTTTTCACCATTAAAATCTTTGAAAATTTGGCGAATTTTACTTAAAATTTCTTCATAAGTAATGTATATTGTACTATACTCAGTATTTTCTCTTCCTAAATTTAAATTTAAAACAGTGCTTTCTCCAACTATGCTTTCTATGTTTTCTCTTACACCATAAGTTAAGTTTAGACTAGCTTCCATTAACAAAATTGCATCTTCCGTAGAAATACTCTCCCCTGCTTTATAATCCTTTTTTAATAATTTCTCTCTGAAATCTACAATGCTATTATAAATAGCTTCGTTTTCTGGGGTCATCTTTTTAGCCACTTTGGTTGCGTTATTGTCAATAGGATTGTTTTCTTCTTCTTTTTGACAAGAATAAAAACCAATCGTCACTGCTAATAAAATGATAGCAAAAATTTTTCTTTTCATTTTTTTTATTTTAATAAAAAATTAAAACAAAAAAGCAAAGCACCAAGCTGTAAAGCTGTAAAGCTTGCTAATTTGTGTTGCAAAATTAATTATAATTTTCTTATTTGCAAATTTTTTACATTTATTTTAAATAAAAAAAATTTTTTTTATTTAAAAAATCATTAAAATAATTGATTTTTTTTAAAAAACTCGTAAAATTTCGGCGTTTTTTTGAAAAAAATTTATTTTTAATTATAAAAAAAACAAAAATTTTGAGTTTTTTGAGTTTTTTTTAATTTTAAAAAATTCAATTTTTAAAATCAAATTCTTTTTTTTGAAAAGATATAGTGTCTAAAATATAATTATAATTTTCCCAAAATTCTGGAATATATTTTAGATTATTTTGAAAATTAAGATGTGTGTCAAAATCTTTTTTATTTTTTTCTATTTTTGTAAAATTTTCTAATTTAATTTTATTTATTAATAATTTTATATTTTGTTTGGTTGAATCTGGAACATATTCTTCTGTGTCTAAAACTTTTGTTTTATTATCTGAAGAAATATAAGATAAAAATAATTTTCCTTTATAGTCTTTATATTCTATTTTTTGATGAGAAAATATTTCTTCAAAATTAGTATTAACATATCTAAAATATTCTATTCCAAGAATTGCGTAATCTTTTTGACGAATGTAAATATCTCCATAAATTTTTGTTTTCGAATTAAATAATCCTTTTTGAATTTTCTTTAATTTAAAAGAAATCTTATAAATTAAATTTTCATTATATGTGAATTGTGATTTGATTTTAAAATCAAAAATTTTATTTTTTCTTTTTTTTAAAAAACTTCTATTATGTGGATTATCATAACGAAATATATTATTAATAATTACACCTCTTATAGCATTACCGTAAATAGAAAAAAAGGAGTTTTCATAATCATTAATAGATGTTTCTTTTTTTATGCCTAAAATTTTGAAATTTTCTTCCACTTTAATTTTTCCTATTCTTGATATTTTACGTATTTTTTTATATTTTGGGTTATAAATTTCCACAGCAGCTTCAGTTTTCATTTTTTCAGAAATTCCTCCATTTTTATAATGGAGATCTTCTGAAATAAAATAGGATTCCATCAAATGTTCACTCTTGTAATAATTATCTGGAATTTTTTTTACAGCTTTATTTACAATTTCTCTAGCTGTTATTTTGTCAGCTATAATTGTAATTGGTAATAATTGAATATCAGATTTTTTTAAATAAAAAACATGATATTTTTTTTCTTTAAAATCTAATTTACTAATTGGTTTTTTTAAAACTTCATAAGACATATAAGAAATATTGAGCGTATCATTTTTAAATTTTTCTAAAAATTTAAAATCAAATTTTCCATTTTCATTACTCATAGTTCCTATATATTCATTTTGAATACAAATGCTTGCAAAAGCGAGAGCTTCTTTACTATCTTGGTCTTTAATTATACCTCTAAATATTAAATAATTTTGGCAATATAAAAAAAAATAACCATAAAATAAAAAGTAAATTATTAAAAATAATTTTTTCATAAAAAACACATAATAAAGTAATAAATAAAATTATATTCTATAATTATTTATTTTTATATAAATATTTTCTACCTAGCTTCTCCTTTTGAGAATTTCATTGCTGTACCACACATACTATGACGCGGTCTATGTGTACAATGCCAACCGTGACTAACACCATGAGCGTCAGCTCTAGCTATCTTAGCAACATTTTTAAAAAATCTTGTAATTGGTCCATCTCTCTTTTTCCCATCATTATCATCTTTCATCTCCAATTTTTCAAACCAAAACACTAGACTATGATGAGCTACAGAACAAGTTGCTAGTATTACCATCTTTTCTTCAGTTTCCAATCGATCATCAGAACTAGCTGCAATTTCTATATTTGTAAGTTTAGAATGCAAACCGTCAAAATTTATGGTATCAGAATATTCATTAAAAGCATTATCTATCTCCGTAAAATAAAATTGCTCTGTTGTTGAATGTGTAATTACATGATTTGGATCATAATTTAATAGATGTTCTCTAAGTTCATCTTCTTCAAGAACTCCATATTCTTTCAAATTTAACATAGAATATGTTACAATACATTCTACAACTTCTTCATCACTTAAAACTTCACCTTTTTCTTCTTCCTTTTCAAAAATAAAATCCAATCCCAAGTTGTGATGATAACCGACATAATCATAAGGATTAATAAATACATTTTTCTTTGCATTATCCAAAATAGTGTTTTCTTCTTCTTGACAAGAAGAAAAACCGATAAAAAATGCTGCGAATAAAATCGCGAATAAATTTTTTGTCATTTTTTTTATTTTAATAAAAAATTTAAACAAAAAAGCAAAGCACCAAGCTGTAAAGCTGTAAAGCTGTAAAGCTGTAAAGCTGTAAAGCTTGCTAATTTGTGTTGCAAAATTAATTATAATTTTCTTATTTGCAAATTTTTT
>JAOZVH010000185.1 GCA_029938235.1 Bacteroidales bacterium | reverse complement strand
TCGTTTTTTTTGAAAAATTTTTTTTTTGATAATTTCAAATCATTAAAATTTGGTCGTTTTTTTTGGAAAAATTTTTTTTTGATAATTTCAAATCATTAAAATTTGCTCGTTTTTTTTGAAAATTTTTTTTTGATAATTTCAAATCATTAAAATTTGGTCGTTTTTTTGAAAAAAAATATTAATTTAAAATCATTAAAAAATTGGCATCTTTTTCAAAAAAATTTTTTGAAATTAAAAGTTCTTAAAAATTCGGCATTTTTTGAAAAAAAAATCATTTGTATAAACCTAAAAATTAGGTTTATTATAATTTATTTATCAAATATTTTTTTTTTTAATTTTTAAAAAAATCTTATTTTTGTAAAAATTTATTTTTATATTATGAATATACACGAATATCAAGGTAAACATATATTAAGGAATTTTGGTGTTGCTGTTCCTGAGGGACTTGTTGCTGATACTCCAATCTCTGCTGTGCAGGCAGCAAGACAAATACAAGGACATACTGGAGTAAATTCTTGGGTAGTTAAAGCTCAAATTCATGCTGGAGGACGCGGAAAAGGTGGTGGTGTAAAAGTTGCAAATTCTTTTGATGAAGTGGAAAAACATGCAAAATCAATTTTGGGTATGCAATTGGTAACTCCACAAACGGGGAAAGAAGGTAAAGAAGTTCATAAAGTTTTAGTAGAGCAAAATATTTTTTATCCGGATAAAAACGGTAAATTAGATGTTAGTGAATATTACATTAGTATTTTATTAGACCGCGAAAAGGGTAGGAATATGATAATGTATTCTCCTGCCGGAGGTATGGACATAGAAAAAGTTGCAAAAGAAACTCCTCATTTAATTTTTAAAGAAGCAATATGCACTAAAATAGGAATACAAAATTTTCAAACTCGTAAAATTGCTTTTAATCTCGGTTTAAAAGGAAAAGCTTACAAGAATATGACAAAATTTGTATATAGTCTTTATAATACTTATCTTGCTTGCGATGCTTCCATGATTGAAATAAATCCTGTTTTTAAAACTTCTGATGATCTTGTACTTGCTGCAGATGCAAAAGTAAATTTAGATGAGAACGCACTTTTTAGACATAAAGAGTATGTCTCAATGAGAGATATTAGCGAAGAGGACCCAGCAGAAGTTGAAGCCGGACGTTATGGTTTGAACTTTGTCAAATTAGATGGAAATGTTGGTTGTATGGTAAACGGTGCAGGTCTTGCTATGGCAACTATGGATATTATAAAACAATCCGGAGGCGAACCATCTAATTTTCTTGATGTTGGCGGAACTGCAAGTGCCGAAACAGTAGAAGCCGGATTTAGAATTATTTTAAAAGATAAAAATGTCAAAGCTATTTTATTAAATATTTTTGGAGGAATTGTTAGATGCGACAGAGTGGCACAAGGAGTTGTAGATGCTTATAATTCAATCGGAAATATAAAAATTCCTGTAATCGTCAGGTTGCAAGGAACAAATGCCATAGAAGGAAAAAATTTGATAGACAAATCTGGATTAAAAGTTTATTCAGCCATAGGTTTACAAGAAGCTGCGGATTTAGTTAAAAAATTAGTTTAAGAATTTGAAAAAAAAATAAATACATAAAATTTTAATTTTTATGTATTTATTTTTTTTAATATTAAATTTTATTATCAATTACATTTTCTTCTTCTATCTTTTCACTATTTACAACTTTTGCAATTGCTGCAATATCGTCTTCTTCATTAATTTTTATTAAACGAACTCCCTGTGTTGCTCTTCCAATTTGTCTTATTTTAGAAACTTCTAATCGAATAATTACTCCGGATTTTTTAATTATCATTAAATCATCATTATTAAGAACTCCAATTATACCAACTAAATCTCCAGTTTTTTCAGTAACTTGTAAAGTTTTTACACCTTTTCCGCCTCTGCTTGTTGTTCTATAATTTTCAAAACCTGTTCTTTTTCCATAACCTTTTTCTGATACAACAAGAATATCTTGATTATCTCTAATACAAACCATACCAATAACTTGGTCATCTTTATAGTCAAGTTTTATTCCTCTTACACCTATGCTTGTACGTCCGACAGCTCTTACATCTTTTTCAGAAAAATTTATTGCTTTTCCATATTTCGTACCTAAAACAATATTGTTAATGCCATTGGTTAGTTTTACTTTTACTAATTTATCATCTTCTCTAATTGTTATTGCTTTAATTCCTCCTTTTCTTGGCTTTGCATAATTTTTTAAAGATGTTTTCTTAATAATTCCATTTTTAGTAGCAAAAATAATATAATGATCTTTTACAAAATCTTCATCGTTTAATTTTTCAATTTTAATATAAACATTTACTTTTTCATCTTTTTCAATTTTCAAAAGATTTTGAATGGCACGTCCGCGGGCAATTTTCGAACCTTCAGGAATTTCATAAACTTTTAGCCAAAATAATCTGCCTTTTTCTGTAAAAAATAACATGTGATTATGCATACTCGCAATAAAAAGATGTTCTAAAAAATCATTACTACCAACTCCTCCACCTTTAGAACCTTTTCCTCCTCTTCCTTGTGTCCTAAAAATAGACAGCGGTGTTCTTTTGATATAACCAAGATGAGAAATTGTAATTACAACTTTTTCATTTACATAAAAATCCTCTGGATTAAATTCCTGAGAAGAATAAACAATCTCAGTTTTTCTTTTATCTTTATATTTACTTTTTATTTCTAATAGTTCATCTTCAATAATCTGAATACGCAAATTTTTGTTTGATAAAATTTCATCAAAATAAATAATTTGTTGTTTTAGCTCTTGATATTCATTTTTAACTTTATCCATCTCTAAACCAGTCAATTTACTGAGACGCAATTCCAAAATAGATTTTGCTTGTATTGAACTTAGATTATAATTTTCTATCAAATCATTTTTTGCAATTTCTGTTGTTTTAGATTTTCTAATTAGTTCTATAATTTTATCAAGATTATCTAAAGCAATTAAAAGTCCTTCTAAAATATTTATTCTTTCTAAAACTTTTTTTCGTTTATGTTTTGTTCTTCTTTCAACTATTTCGTGTCTATGTAAAATAAATTCTTCTATTAATCGTCTTAAATTTAATAGCTCTGGACGACCGTTTACAAGAGCAATATTATTTACATTAAAAGAATTTTGCAAATAAGTATATTTGAAAAGTTTATTTAAAACAACACTACTAATAGCATCTCTTTTTAAATCAAAAACTATTCGCATACCTTTCCTATCTGATTCATCATTAATATTAGAAATTCCAACTATTTTTTTGTTATTTATTAAGTCAGCAATTTTCTTTATTAACTCAGATTTATTTACTTGGTAAGGAATTTCTGTAACAATAATTCTTTCTGATCCGTTTTTTTTTGTTTCTATGTGAGTTTTAGAACGCAAAACTATACGACCTCTTCCAGTTAGGAAAGCATCTTTTACACCTTCATAACCGTAAATAATTCCTCCGGTTGGAAAATCTGGTGCTTTGACATGTGTAATTAGTTCTTCTACAGAAATTTCTGGATTTTTTACATAAGAAATACAAGCATTTATTACTTCTGAAATATTATGAGGTGGCATATTTGTTGCCATACCAACTGCAATACCTGAGGCACCATTAACAAGCAAATTAGGTAATTTACTCGGCAAAACTGTTGGCTCTAATAAAGTATCATCAAAATTTAATTTAAAATCTACTGTATCTTTATCAAGATCTTCTAAAAACTCTTCTGCGATTTTCGTTAATCTTGCTTCTGTATAACGCATAGCCGCTTGACTATCTCCATCTATGGAACCAAAATTTCCTTGTCCATCTATTAGCGTATATCGTAAAGACCAATCTTGTGCCATACGAACCATAGCTTCATAAACAGATGAATCACCGTGTGGATGATATTTTCCAAGCACTTCTCCAACTATTCTTGCTGATTTTTTATGTGCTTTATTTGCATAATTTCCAAGTTCACGCATACCAAAAAGTACTCTTCTGTGAACAGGTTTCAATCCATCGCGTACATCAGGTAAAGCACGAGAAACAATCACTGACATAGCATAATCTATGTAAGCAGATTTCATCTCGTCTTCTATATTTACCCTGCGTATTCTATCGTTTTCCAACATCCATTTGTTTTTATTATTTTTACAAAAATAATAAAAAAATATTGAATTTCAAAAAAAATTATTTTCTTTTATCTCTTTTCCTCTTAGCATCTATACTTAAAGTTGCATGCGGAACAATTTTTAAACGTTCTTTTGAAATTAGCTTTCCTGATGCTCTGCAAATTCCATAAGTTTTATTTTCTATTCTTGCCAATGCACCTTTCAAATGATAAATAAATTCTTCTTGACGTTGTGCAAATCTTCCTGCTTCTTCTCTGGAAAGTACGTTCGCTCCCTCTTCTAAAACCTTAAAAGTTGGAGATGTATCGCTAATATCATTATTATCACTATTAGTCAATATATTTCTAAATTGTAAATAATCTTTTTCTGCATTTTCTAACTTTTTTAAAATTAGTTTTTTAAATTCTTGCATTTCGTTATCTGAATATCGTAATTTATCTGACATAATTTTTCATTTTTTTTAAAAATACAATTAACATTTTTTTATAAAAAAAATTTTTTTTATAAAAAAATAATAATTTTACAAAAAAAATAAAAGAATTATGAGCAAATTTTTGAAAAATTTTTTAAACCCTTTGAAAATAGTAAAAGCTATAAAATATCAAAAAAATCAAAAAAAACATGTTAAAGAAAGAAAAGATCTTGAATTGATGTTATATTCACAAATTCTTGAAAATGATTCTCTTCATTATGGATATTTTGAAAATAAAGATATTGCACCGGAAACAATTTCCATCAAACAAATAGAAGATGCCCAATTAAAATATTTGGAAATTATCATTGAAAAAATTACAAAAAAAGATTTAGCAATTTTAGATGTTGGTTGTGGTATGGGTGCTTTGGCGAATTTACTTTTGAAAAATAATTTAAAAGTAGAGGCTTTAACTCCGGATAATAATCAAGTTGAATATATTTTAAAAAAATATGAGAATAAATTTTTATGTCATAATTTAAAATTTGAGGATTTCAGCTCGGAAAAAAAATTTGGAACTGTAATTAATGCAGAATCTTTTCAATACATAAACTTAGATAAGTCTTTTGAGATTTTAGATAAAATTTTGCTTGATGATGGAAAATGGATAATTGTAGATTATTTTAGAATAACAAAGGAAGGAAAAAATAAATCGGGACATTTTTTGAACGATTTTATCAAAAAGACAAGAGAAAAAAATTGGAAAATATCTTATGCAAAAGATATTACAGAAAATATTCTTCCAACTTTAAAATTTGTAAATATGTATGCGGAAAGAATTTTAAAACCTGTAATAAATTATGCAAGTGAAAAATTAAAATATAAAAAACCTTGGTTGTATCATATAAGTGAAGATTTGCGTTCGTCAGTAGATGAAAAATTTGATAAAGAATTGTCCGGAATTGACCCAAATAAATTTTTGGAAGAAAAAAAATATATGTTTTTTGTTTTAGAAAAAAATTGATTATGAAAAAAATAAATATGAGATTTTTTTATTTTGTATATTTAATTATTATAATTAGCTTATATGCTTGTAGTCAAAAATATTATCAGGAAGAGATTCCTGATAATATTGAAAAGTTTACAAATGATTTTATTGCAAAGATTCACAAAGGAAATATAACTAACTGTATTGATCAGCTTCATTCAGAAATGAATAATGATAATACCATAAATTTTCTAAATAATATTTATTCTGAGATTAAACTTTTTGCACTTGATTCTTTTCGTGTTGTCAGTACAAATAAGCATGTTGTAAAAATATTTAAAGATAGTCAAGTTGTAGAATTTACAGATTATACTCTTCATTATGAATACAAAATAAAAAAAAATAAATTTCTTCATTTTGAATTTAAAACTAGAGAAGAAAATAATAATTTGTTTATCACTACTTTTTACGTAAGAACTTTTAAAAAACCTCTTTTAAAAATACATGAATTTACATTGAAAGATAAAAGTTTTATTCATTATGTTTTTTTGTTTTTTATTATATTAGTTCCAATTTTTATAGTTGTTTCCTTAATTTTTGTTATTAAAACTCCGTTAAAAAGAAAAAAAATATGGTTTTTTGGCGTATTATTAGGGTTTATGAAATTTCAAATTAACTGGACAACAGGAGAAATTGGATTTAGTTTGATACAAGTATCCTTGTTAGGAGCAGGTGCAGGTAGTTTAGGGGAATTTTATCCATCAATATCTTATTTTTCTTTACCAATTGTAGCAATTGTATTTTGGTATAGGAATTATTCTAATATTTTTAAATAAAATTTCAAATTAAAATTTTTTCAATTTAATAATTAAAAAAAATGATAATTTTGGAAAAAATAAATTAATGAATAAATTTTTTGATTACATCAAGATTACTTTATTTACTACATTATTAGTGTTTATTATACTTCATATAGTTATTTCTACGTATGAATATTTTAAAAATATTTTCTTTTTAAAACTGGAAGTAAATTGGGCAGATTTAATTTTAAATGCGGAGAATATAAAATATTCTGTATCGCTTGTTGTTATCGGTGCAATAATTAATATGATTATTCAATATGTTCATTATAAAAAAAATAATGATTAATTTAAAAATTCTGCCAATTTTGAATAAAAAATTTTTTTAATAATAAAAACGGCATTTTTTCAAAAAAAAATTTTTTTAATAATTTAAAATCATAAAAAAAACGGCATTTTTTCAAAAAAAATTTTTTTAATAATTTAAAATCATAAAAAAACGGCATTTTTTCAAAAA